>JAUWYR010000027.1 GCA_030615745.1 Candidatus Zixiibacteriota bacterium
TATCAAAGACACAGAGGTTTAACGGAAAAACACAAAATTCAATACATAAATTGGTACTGTTTCCTTAAAAATCAAATGAAAATAGCAACACTTTAAAACCTTTATACCCGCAATGACAGTGTAAAGAAATGTTAGAGACACTACACTATCTAATTCCTCCTGAACCTTTAACTTATGTTTTACCCTTGAAAAAATTCAACCCCATACAAGGGAAAGGGTTATTATAATAGGCGGAGCTCCCAGCTCCGCTAAATGATGGGCTTTCCTGCTTTTGATTATTTTCTTTTTCTATCTTGCATCTGTTTTCAAAATCCTTATAATTATAAAAAGTTTTTTAAAAAAAGTCTATGCCTGATAAGAAGAAAACAGAGGAAAAGGTAACTTTTGCGAGGGAGCTGGGTGTATTTGATGCTACTATGCTCGGTGTGGGGGCTTTGATCGGGGCGGGCATTTTTGTCTTGACCGGAATGGCCGCTGGGGTGGCTGGCCCTGCCTCGATTTTAGCTTTCGCACTCAACGGAGTGGTCACGCTTTTTACTGCCTTAAGCTATGCTGAGTTAGCCTCCGCTATCCCTGAAGCTGGAGGGGGTTACTCCTTCGTCAAAAAAGCATTTCCTGAGCCTGTGGCTTTCACTGCCGGGTGGATGGACTGGTTTGCCCGGATTATTGCCTGCAGTTTATATGCTTTAGGATTTTCCGCTTACTTCTGGGAATTTATAAATATATATCTACATCCCCTGTATAGTTTAGTTGTGGGGAACTTAGGACCTCATCTTTCCTTGAGCCTTATGACCCTTTTGGTTGGATTTGTCTTTATAAGCTTAAACTACAAGGGCGCATCTGCCAGTTCCAAAATTGAGAATATCATAACTTTATCCAAAATATTTATTCTTTTTATATTTGTATTATTCGGGCTCAAAGAGATATTCCATTTTCCCGGTGAGGCAGTAGCCAATTTTAAACCATTTTTCCCCAAAGGCTTTGGAGGGGTGATAACTGCTATGGGTTTGACCTTCATCGCATTTGAAGGATACGACATAATAACAACGGTCTCCGAGGAGATAAAAGATCCGAAGAAAAATATTCCTAAGGCTATATTCAGAGCCTTAGGGATAGTTATCCCGTTATATCTTCTTATCCTTTTCGTCTCCCTTGGAAGTTTACGAGCGGAAGGGTTGCCCTCCTGGCAATTCTTAGGAAAATATAAGGAGATCGCTATCATAAAGGCAGCAGAACAATTTATCCCATACTTGGGAGTAGCTCTGATAGGTTTAGGAGCAATCCTTTCAACTATGTCAGCTCTGAATGCCACATTATGGGCATCTTCAAGAGTCTCCTTTGCCATGGCAAGAGACAAATTGCTTCCTGAAAAACTGAGCACAATTCACCCTAAAAGGAGAACTCCTCATATAGCAGTTGTGGTGAGCGGAGCGATATTTTTGTTAATGGCAGTTCTTTTGCCAATTGAGGTGGTGGGCTCAAGTGCAAGTTTGATGTTTCTTTTGACCTTCTCCTTGGTAAACTTATCCGTTATTGCCCTGAGAAGAAAAAGACCTGATATGAAAAGAGGGTTTAAAATTCCATTCTATCCGATCCCTCCGATATTAGGAGTATTTTGTTGTCTGTTCTTAGCCATATTTCAATATAAGTTCAAACCTTTAACCTGGTATATCAGCTTGATCTGGATATTTGTCGGACTTTTGATTTACTTTGCCTATTTTGAGAAGAAAACTTCTAAGAAAAAACCTCAGGTTCTGGATGTGGATAGGAAAAAAAGGGAAGAAGAAAAAGAAGCTGAAAGAAAAAAGTTCAGGATATTGGTTCCTTTGCACAATCCAGATCATGTAACAAAGCTTTTGGATTTTGCCATTCCTTTAGCAAAAAAATATGATGGGGAGATAGTGGCTTTGGTTGTGGTGGATGTTCCATTTCAGCTGCCCATTCGTGAGGGTTTAAGATTTGTTCATCATAAAAGACCACTAATTAAGTCTGCAATCGAATACGCTAAGTCGAAAAATATAGAGATCGAATCTGATATAAAAGTTGCTCACAGGGTAGCGGATGGGATCCTGTCCTCTGCAGAGGAAGAGAAGATCTCCCTTTTGCTTATGGGATGGAAAGGGTTTACTAATACCAAAGATAAAATTTTCGGCGAGGTCACAGACCACCTGATAAGATATTCTCCATGTGATTTAGTGGTTTTAAAACTGAGTAAATATCCGATCAAAAAAATTCTTTTGCCAAGCGCAGGTGGTCCAAATGCACAACTTGCCGCTGAATACGCCTCGGTTTTAACCAAAGAATTCGAATCAGAGCTCACCGCTTGCTACGTTGTTCCTAAAAAAGCAAAAAATGAGGATGAAAAGAAAGCCTGGGAATGGATCGAGAAGACTTTGGAGAATAAAGTATTTCCTTTCGGGTTAAAAAAGAAACTTATCGAATCAGACTCCATACCTGCTGGTCTTATTCGCGAGGGGAAAGATTATGACCTTATCGTAATTGGAGCTACAAAAGGAGGTATTTTCAGAAGTATCTTTTTAGGGGATATTCCAGAAAAAGTGGCAAGGCATTCTCCCTCATCAGTTATGGTTGTGAAAAAATATGAAGGGGCTGTCAAATCTTGGATAAAAAAGTTTTTAGGCTAATTTGATACTTTGTCTTTATAAGTCCCCACCGATTCTAAAGTAAATAGAACGACGAAAAAGTAAAATCTATAGGAGTAGCTTTTTGGAGTGTGAAGCCGTCAAGGTCTTCGACTTCAGCTTTACCTTTACTTTGTGAAAGAGGTTGCGTAGGAGCCTGCCCGCCAGGGAACCCTCACGGCTCTCATTCTGTCTATCGGAGGGGTAAACCCTCCGCTACGCGAAAATTCATTTTGATAACTCACATATTGGAGTGTAAAGCCCCCCCGCCTTTGGCGGGGGAATCTACGACTTTAGCTTTACTTTGCCATAAGCAAAGATAAATGTTTGCACTCCTGTTTTACTTCTAAAGCTAATTTTTAAGAGACTAACTAAATAAAGCTTGACTTTTGAAAAGAAATAGGATAGAATAAAAAATACATCAAGAACTTTTGGGGCGTCAGTTGGAACAAAACGTGTTTTTGGTTGAATCCAATGTGTTTGCGATGCGTCTTTTGGATATACTCCAAATTGGAAGGATCTATTCTGAAGGAAGGAGCTTGAAGGGTGTCCGCAACTTGTGATGAACTGAGTTATACTATCTGGGAATGAGCAAGTGTTATACGAGATTTTTGAATTGCCTTCAGAGAACCTGTATAAGAAAAAGCAAGGAGAGGAATGTGAAAGCTCTAATAATTGCTGCTGGAAAAGGTGATAGACTAAATCATTTAACTAAAGATAAACCTAAGCCATTAATTAAAATTTTAGGCTTATCTTTAATTGAGAGAGTGGTATTAACTGCAAAACAGGCAGGGATTAACGAATTTTTAGTGGTGGTGGGTTATCTTGGGGATAAAATAAAAGAAAAATTAAAAGATGGAGAAAGGTATGGAGTAAAAATAAACTACATTGAAAATAATGAGTGGCAAAGGGGGAATGGAGTCTCTGTTTTAAAGGCGAAAAAATCATTAAAAGAAAACTTTATTTTACTGATGTCCGACCACATCTTCAAAGCAAAAATATTACATCATTTAAAACAAATAAAATTGGAAGATGGTGAATGCGTTCTTTGCGTGGATAAAACACCAAAAGAGCATATTGATTTGGAAGATGCGACAAAGGTTAAAGTAGAAAATGATAAAATAGTCGAGATTAGCAAAAAATTAAAGGATTATAATAGCATTGATTGTGGAATATTTTTATGCACTCCTTCTATTTTTGAAGCATTGGAGGAGAGTATCAGAGAAGGAGAGGAAACATTATCTGCTGGAATAAGGGTTTTAGCAAAAAAAGGAAAAATTAAATATTTTAATATTAAGGATAGTTTTTGGATTGACGTTGACACCGATTTTGGATTCAAAGAAGCTGAAGAAATACTGTGTAATAGATTAACAAAACCAACCGACGGTCCCATTGCCAAATTTTTGAATAGACCGATCTCGATAAGAATATCAAAACTCTTATTAAAGACGAAAATAAAGCCCAATACAATTTCATTTGCAAGTTTTATTATCGGAATATTGTCAGCTTTCTTTTTTTGTTTAGGAAATTATTTAAGCATTGTCATTGGTGGTTTACTGGCTCAAGTTTCCTCGATCGTTGATGGTTGCGATGGTGAGGTTGCCAGGTTAAAATTTCAGCAATCAAATTATGGAGGATGGTTTGATACGGTTCTTGATAGATATGCTGATGCCCTAATTATTTTTGGTATGGTATATGGATATTGGAGTTTACACCAGAATATTATAATAATATGGATTTTTGGTTTTATTGCACTTGTGGGTAGTTTTATGAACAGTTATACTGCAGGGATGTATCACCTTTTTTTTGGAAAGGAAATGAAAACCAAAAGACTTAAGATAAGAATTGGAAGAGATATAAGATTATTCTTGATTATGGCAGGGGCATTATCCAATCAAATATTTTATACCCTGATAATTCTGGGAATCTTAACAAATATTGAGTCGATAAGAAGATTATATGTTTTGAGGAATAAACAAATCTCAGACGATTCAAAAACTCTTAAAGGAGTTCGGTGTTAACGCCTTCCGACAAAAGCGAACGTATAGCTTCCTCTTTGACAACTTCATATATCTGAGGGATGGTATACTCTCAAATTCACTCCTAAAAAGTATTTGATCATCGGATGTCAAGTATTATCTGCTTCAATTAAGTATCATCTGTAACTTTGAGTTCACTTCGTGCTGTCGGGAGTTTCCTCCCGACAGGAATGTGTGTCAGGAAATAACTTTTGACACCACCTGTAAGTGCTTATCAAACAAAATAAACCTAATACGTAGGGGAGACCCTCGTGGTCTCCCTAAAAGGGAGGGGACCCCCCGCCAGAGGCGGGGGGATTTCGCCAGGCTCAACAAGCCCCTCCCCTACTTTAAGTTTAGGTTGATACTTTATGCCTGTAAGTCTCCATTGGTGCTAAGGTAAATAAAGCTTGACTTTTAGAACAGAGCAGATAAAATAAAGAAAATCGAACTTTTTGTTCGTAATATCGTAATTTTATCTTTGACAAATAACAGCGGAAACAAAGCTCGCTTCGCTTAATACTTTGTATCTCCGCAAAAAGGTAAATCGAAGACTTAGGCATTAAAATATAAAAAGGTTGAACCTTTAACTAAATGAATGGAGGTAAAAACTATGGAGAACACAATCCAACATTTAACCAAAGCATTTATTGGCGAAAGCCAGGCAAGAAACCGCTACAATTTTTACTCAAAAATTGCCAAGAAAGAGGGTTTCGAGCAGATTGCAGAAAGAGAACTCTTTTGAATAGAGAGGAATAGTAATGAACCGATTGACACTTCACATGATTAGTTATGGAATGTATATTATCAGTTCAAGAAAGGAAGAACGGTTCAATGCACAGATTGCTAACACAGTATTTCAAACGACATCAGAACCTCCAACCATAGCGGTAAGTATCAACAATAAGAATTTGACTCACCAGTTTATTAGGGAAAGCAAAGTTTTTTCAGTATCCATTCTATCTAAAGAAACGCCGTTGAAATTCATAGGGCATTTTGGCTTCAAATCTGGTCGTGACATTGATAAGTTTAAGGATATAAATTATAAGGTTGGCATAAGTGGTGCCCCGATAGTTATGGAAAATACCATAGGTTACATAGAGGCTGAACTTGTTGACAGTTTAGATGTTGGAACGCATACTGTTTTTATCGGGAAGGTAAAAAGCGCCGAAATCATCAAGGATAAGGAACCTATGACTTATGCATACTATCACGAAATAAAAGGGGGTAAGGCTCCAAAAACAGCACCAACATACAATAAAGGAGATAATAAAAAGGAGACAAAGAAGATGAAAAAATACGTTTGCACCGTTTGTGGCTATGTTTATGAGCCGGAAAAAGGAGACCCCGATTCCGGGATAAAACCAGGGACCCCCTTCGAGCAGTTGCCGGATGATTGGGTGTGCCCGGTCTGTGGAGCGGACAAGAGCGCATTCGAGTTTGCGGAAGGAGGTGAAAAATGAAACATTGGCGCTGCACGGTTTGTGGATACATTCACCAAGGTGAAGAACCACCAGAAAAATGCCCTAACTGTCAAGCTCCCAAAGAGAAGTTCGTAGAGGTATCTGAGGATTTCGAGGAGATTCATATGCATTATGCTCAAAAACTGTCCTATGGTGAACAGGTGGATGTCAATCCCTTCTTTGGAAATTTTTCGGTGTTATCTCCCTTTGTATACAACCTTCCTGTAGGCCAGCGTGTGCCCCTGCATAAGCATCCCACCACCGACGAACTTTTCTTCATCTTAAAGGGGCGGATAAAATTTAAAGTTGCTGACAAGGAACTTGTTGCTGTCATGGGTGACGTGGTTCAAGGGAAGATGAATGTGCCCCACACATTTGAAAACATCGGGGATGAGCCTGCGGCATTCTTGTCGGTCAAAGGGCCCAAGCCGGTTGACCTGATAATGCTGGAGAAACAGTAAAGTGATAATCCTCATTCATAATTCCATGGCTCAAACATAAGGCTTTTAGAACACCCGGGAAAAGTTGATTGACAATGTTAAGAGAAATTGAAAGAAAAGGTCAAAAAATTGAGCACAATTCTTATTAAATTGACACAGAATAGCAAGAAAAAATAGAGGAGGTTGATGTGGTTGTCCGCGAATTAGAACCAAGTATTTATTCCGTAGGTGCAATAGACTGGGATAGAAGGTTATTTGACGAACTCATCCCGCTTCCAGATGGGACAAGTTATAATGCCTACTTGATAAGGGGAGGTGAAAAGACAGCGCTTTTGGATACGGTTGATCCGACCAAGGAGCATGAACTTTTGGCAAACTTGGAAAAACTGGGAGTCAAAAAAATAGATTATGTCATTTCCCATCATGCCGAGCAGGATCACTCAGGAGTCCTCCCTGCGATTCTGAAGAGTTATCCTGACGCCAGGATTGTGACCAACTCTAAATGCAAATCCATGCTTATGGATTTGCTTTTGATTCCTGATGATAAGTTTATAACAGTAAATGATAGGGAGACAGTGGGGTTAGGAGATAAAACACTCGAGTTCATCTATGCCCCCTGGGTCCATTGGCCAGAGACAATGTTTACCTATCTAAGAGAGGATAAGATCCTTTTCACCTGCGATTTTTTCGGGTCTCATCTGGCGACAAGTGATCTTTTTGTAAAAGATGAAGCGGAAGTATACCGAACAGCCAAGCGGTATTATGCGGAGATTATGATGCCCTTCAGGACAGTTATCAGGAAAAACTTGGAAAAGATAAAAAAGCTGGATATGAAGATAATAGCTCCAAGCCATGGTCCAGTCTACGACAAACCAGAGTTTATTCTCAATGCTTATAGAGATTGGACTTCTGATGAAGTAAAGAATGAAGTTGTTATACCTTATATCTCAATGCACGGTAGCACAAAAAGGATGGTCGATTATTTTGCGGGCGCTCTGATGGAAAGAGCTATCACTGTAAAGCCGTTCAATTTGACAAAAACAGATATAGGAGAATTGGCGATGGCTCTTGTAGATACCGCTACTATAGTGATAGCCTCGCCCACTGTATTAGTTGGTCCTCATCCAAATATTGTATATGCAACTTACCTTGTCAATGCCTTAAGGCCAAAATTAAAATTTGCATCAATAATTGGCTCTTATGGGTGGGGAGGGAAGATGGTGGAACAGATTAAAGGAATTTTGACCAACCTTAAAGTGGAAATACTTGCGCCAGTTGTGGTGAAAGGTTATCCTAAAGAAGAAGATTTTAAATCCCTGGAAAACTTAGCAGATGAAATCTTGAATAAGCACAAAGAGCACAATATTGTCAAAGAGTAGAAATGGTAAATTAAGAGATTTTCAAGAGAAATAAGGACATTCTGATAAAGCTATCTACTCAGCAAAAGGACTTTACAAAAAGCAATTAAGCAATATATTGGTAAAGAAAAAAATTAAGAAGAATATAAAGAGAGGAGGTATTAAAAATGGGAACAAAAGGAAGAGAGATTGTGGGTTTGGATGTGGACAAACTCATAGAGTTGCTAAACAAGGCACTCGCAGATGAGTGGCTTGCCTACTATCGTATTGGATAGGAGCAAAGCTAGTCAAAGGTCCTATGAGAGGGCAGGTGGTTGCTGAGCTCGAAGAGCATGCAGGAGATGTTCTTCAGGCGAGGGAATATTGTAATATTGATAGCTTTTGGTAACAAAAAAATAAAGGAGGTAAAAACTATGGAGAACACAATCCAAAATTTAACCAAAGCATTTATCGGCGAAAGCCAGGCAAGAAACCGCTACAATTTTTATGCAAAAATTGCCAAGAAAGAGGGTTTCGAGCAGATTGCAGAAATTTTTCTGATCACCGCGGAGAATGAAAAAGAACATGCCAGCTGGTTGTTTAAATTGATAAATGAATTGAAGAAGAAAACTGAAAAGAATTTAGATGAGATAGAAGTTGAAGCCAAAGCTCCAACAATTCTTGGCAACACTTTTGAGAATCTAAAGGTAGCAATTTCTGGCGAAAACTATGAATATACAAAGATGTATCCAGAATTTGCTGAGGTTGCTGAAAAAGAAGGGTTACCTGAAATAGCCAAAAGGCTAAAAGCAATCGCCAAAGCGGAAGAGCATCACGAGGAAAGATTTAAGAAACTTTTGAAAGAGGTTGAAGCAGATACAGTCTTCAAAAAGGAAAAAGAAGTATGGTGGGTTTGTCGCGAATGCGGTTATGTCCATTTCGGAAAACAGCCACCAGAAGAATGTCCTTCCTGTGACCATCCAAGAAGTTTTTATCAAATCAAATGCGAGGAATATTAAAATTAAAAAGGAGAAAGAAAAATGCTATCAAAAATACCCATTAATCTTGAGAGAATAAAAAAAGAGGATTTGGATAAAGAGATATTGAGAGTTGGAATAATAGCTGAATTAGATGCAATAAATCTTTATGAACAGATGGCAGCCATGGCTGGAAATGAGAATATTAAGAAAATTCTTTTGGATATAGCAAAAGAAGAAAAGACGCACATGGGAGAATTCCAATCTCTATTATTAAAAGAAGACAAAGAGCAAGAAAAAGAATTAGAAGAAGGGAAAAAAGAAGTTGATGAGTTAACAGAGTAAAGGAGAAGGTATATGACAGAACAAAAACAAATCTACAAATGTGAGGTCTGTGGAAATATAGTTGAGGTTTTACACGAAGGTGCGGGGGAACTTGTATGCTGTGGTCAACCGATGAAGCTTCTGGAAGAGAAGGTGGAAGAGCAGGGTAAAGAGAAGCATCTTCCTGTGATTGAGAAGAAAGATAAGGTTGTCAAGGTGAAAGTGGGTTCAGTTCCTCATCCTATGGAGGAAAAGCACTATATAGAGTGGATAGAGGTTCAAACTGAAAAAGGGATATTCAGAAAGTTTCTAAAACCGGGTGAAAAGCCAGAGGCTGAATTTGAAATTAGAGAAAATATTCTTCAGGCAAGGGAATATTGTAATATTCATAGTTTGTGGGCAACAAAAAAATAAAGGAGGTGACTCTTGACATCACCTTTAATCAATTGGAAAAGGAGATAAAATTGTGAGTGAACCTTTTGGCAAAAAAGAAGATAAAAAAGAACTTTTAAAAGGACTAATAAAGAGATTGCATAAGGGTGCAAATCCAGAGGAGATGAAGGAAGAATTCAAAGAAGTGTTTAAAGATGTTACGCCCACTGAGATAGCCCAGATGGAGGAGGAGTTGATAAAAGAGGGTATGCCACCGGAAGAGATCCAGAGGCTTTGCGATGTTCACCTTGCTTTGTTCAAGGAATCGCTTGAAAAAGAGAAGACTTTAGCACCTCCAGGACACCCCATCCACATTCTTATGGAAGAGCACAAAATAATCCTAAAATTTGCTTTTGAACTCAAAGATATTGCAAAAGAGATAAAGAAAGCAAAAGATTTCGCATCTGTTAGTGAAAAGATTAAACATTTGGGTCACATTGCCAAGCATTTCAAGGAATCAGAAAGCCACTATTTGCGAGAGGAAAATGTCCTTTTCCCTTACCTTGAGAAACACGGCATCACCCAGCCTCCAAAAATGATGTGGATAGAACATGATAAGATAAGAGAGATAAAGAAAAATCTTTACAGCCTTCTTGATACACATAAAAGTATGGGTTTTCAAGATTTTGCTGACCGACTGGACCAAGAGGCAAAATCCTTAGCCGATATGCTTTCCAGTCATTTTTACAAGGAAAACAATATTCTTTTCCCAACTTCATTAAAAGTTATAGAAGGAAAAGAATGGAAGGATGTGAGACGTCAATTCGATGAACTTGGCTACTGCTGTTTTACTCCAGAACCTGCGAGGATGACCACAGAAAAGACAGAGATGCCTCTTTCTAAACCTGAAACAGAAGGAATGGTTACTTTCGAGACCGGCAATTTATCAAATAAGGAAATTGAGGCAATTTTTAACAGCCTACCCATAGATATCACTTTTATTGATAAAGATAACACAGTCCGATACTTCAGTCAGTCTAAAGACAGAATCTTTGTTAGAACAAAAGCAATAATTGGTAGAACAGTTCAGCAATGCCATCCTCAAAAAAGCCTTCATCTTGTTAATCAGATATTGGAAGATTTCAAAAGTGGCAGAAGGGATATGGCCGAGTTCTGGATTAATTTTGAGGGTAAACTTGTTCATATACGTTATTTCCCGGTCCATAACAATAAAGGTGAGTATCTGGGATGCATTGAGGTGACACAGGACATAACCAGTATAAAAAAGATAGAAGGGGAAAAGAGGTTATTATAAAAGTATAAAACACGTAGGATACTTATATGAGGAAGGATGTGTTTACTTTTCTTGTGGGTGGTAAGGCAGGCGAAGGGGTCAGAAAGGCGGGGTCTGTTGCTGCCGGATTGTTTGCCAGTATGAAGCGCCAGGTCTTTAATATGGACGATTATCAGAGTTTGATTAAAGGAGGCCATAACTTCTCGATTATCAGCACAGCTAACAGGCAAATCACCAGCCATTATATAAAAGCGGATCTGGTGGTGGCACTGGACAAAAGGAGTTATGAGATGCATAAGGGAGATCTGACAGAAGGGGGAATTATGGTCTATAACTCTGATGCTGTTGGAGATGCAGAGGGCGTGGGGGTGCCATTAACAAAAGAGGCCAAAAAATATCCCAACCCTAATTTAAGATTGGGGGTGGGAGCAGTGACAACACTGGCCGCAGCCATAGGCTGGGATAAAGAGAGTCTGAAAAGGCTTATTGAGAAGAAGTATCCCCGGGATATTGAAAACAATATTGCTTATGCCATGACAATATATGAAATGGTAAATCCTAAAATTGAAAATAGGTTTAAACTGGATGATGGGGATAAGGAAAGGTCCATTCTTTCGGGCAACGAGGCGATAGCTCTTGGAGCAGCAGCGGGCGGGCTGGACATCTATTTTGCTTACCCCATGACACCCTCATCATCTCTTCTGCATACACTGGCCACCCATGGTGGAAAGATGGGCCTTCCGGCGGTGCATCCTGAAAATGAGATCGGGGTTATCAATATGGCAATTGGGTCCGTTTTCGCAGGGGCAAGAGCCATGGTGGGCAGCAGTGGAGGAGGCTTTGCTCTGATGCAGGAGGCTTTTTCCCTTGCAGGTATGGCAGAGGCACCTCTTTTATGTGTTTTGGGATCCAGGCCTGGCCCATCCACAGGCGTCCCCACCTATACAGCCCAGGGAGACCTGAAATTTGCTATACATCAGGGGCATGGCGAGTTTCCGAGAATCATCGCCTCTCCCGGCAGTATGGAAGAGGCGTTTTATCTTGCTGCTGAAATGCTGAGTCTACTCTGGAGATTCCAGACCCCGGGGATATTGCTTACCGAGAAACATATGGCGGAGAGTAGGATGACAGTCGATATTGATGCGGAAGGAGCGAAATGGCCTGAACCTATTGTGCATGGCGCGGGTGAGTATAAAAGGTACCTTGACACCGAAAACGGAGTCTCGCCACTTTTGTTTCCTCCCTCGAAGGAACTGATTAAGTGGGATAGTTATGAGCATGATGAATTGGGAATAACAACTGAAAATCCTGAGATGATCGCCAGGATGCAGGAAAAGAGGAACAGAAAGAAAAAGGCAATTATAGATCACTTAAAGGATATCCATACTGTAAATATGTATGGCGAGAAGGGTCCTGTAATTCTCACTTACGGATCAACCACCATGAGTGTTTTAGAGGCACTCAAAGTTAGTGATATAGAAGCTATGGTGGTTCAGCCAATATATCTTGAGCCCTTACCTGTATGGGAACTTGAAAGATACAAGAAGGGTGGGGTAATAGTCGTGGAGCAGAGTTGCGCAGGCCAGTTTGCTTCACTTCTTAAGGAAAAGGTTGGAATTGAACCAATCACGGTTATCAAAAAATATGATGGGAGGCCCTTTGATCCCATAGAATTGGCTGACAAAATAAAGGGGGTGGTATAGGATGGATGACCTTGCAACCTATGCGGAAAACACCTGGTGTCCTGGCTGCGGAAATTTCGGCATCCTCAGTGCCTTTAAAAAAGCGGTGAGGAAGCTTGAGGAAAAAGGAATTAAACGGGGAAGGATTGTTATCTCTGCTGGGATCGGCTGTCACGGAAAGATCTTTGACTATCTCAAACTCAGCGGGCTCTATTCAATACACGGGAGGTCTATGGCAACGGTACAAGGGATGAAGATTGCCAATCCTGATCTGAAGGTGGTGGCATTTGCCGGTGATGGTGATGCCTTTGGTGAGGGTATCTCACATATGATATTTGCTGCTAAAAGAAATGCAGACATAACGGTAATTATCCATGATAACGGCGTTTATGGACTTACCACCGGTCAATATACGCCGACCAGTGAAAAGGGTTTTAAAGGTCCCTCCACACCGAAGGGGAGTATTGAGGAACCACTGAACCCTTTAGCTTTGATGTTAGAGGCTGGAGCGACCTTTGTTGCCAGAGGGTTTCCTGTAAAATTAGATCACCTTGCTGATATAATAGTCCAAGCCATTGAGCATGAGGGCTTTTCCTTTGTGGATGTTCTGCAACCATGTGTCAGTTTTTACAATACATATAAGAAATATAATACAATGGTGGAGATTTTGGATCACATACCTGCTGATTACCAGAAAGCTATGGCTGTGGCTAAAAGGGGTGATAAATTGCCACTGGGAGTAATATATAAAATCCAGAAGCCTCCGTTTCACAAGGAACTATATGGTGACTGGAATCCCGTAATGAAGCGGATGTCAAAGGAAGAAAGAAGGAAAAGGATTCTAAATTTGTTTCAACCAAGATAAAAAAAGAGCTGTTAAATTGGCTGGGAGAAAAGGTGATCCCGAGATAGTAGATAGGGTCTCAGAGTTTTATCTTCCTAACCAATATATTACACAAAATCTTGCTATAACACTGAAACTCAAATATTCTTAGATTTAGAGCAAAACCACCAAACATAAAAAAAATTCTTGAACTATAGAATAAAGTGAAGATTTCTTCAAATAAACCCTACGGGGGTAGCGTATAAGAATAAAAAGGAACTCAAAATGAATGATGCTAAAACAACACATTTAGGAGAATTACAAAGGCTGAAAAAGATAGAGGGACAAATCCGAGGAATTCAGAGAATGATTGAAGAAAAAAGGTATTGCATCGATATTCTTACCCAGATTTCAGCCGTGGTTGGAGCGATAATGAAGGTTGAAGAAGATATCTTAACCAGACATCTTGAAAGTTGTGTCTCTCAAAGCTTCTCTAAGGGTGACCGCCGGGATCGGGAAGAAAAAATAAAAGAAATTATCGGACTATTAAAGAGATTTAGAAAATATTAAAAAAGGAGGTAATAAAAATGATGTGGGGAGATCACTTAATGTTCGGAGGATTTATGTGGATATTTTGGGTTCTTGTCATTGTTGGTCTGGTCTTTTTAATTAAATGGTTGGTCCAACAGAGTCAACCAACTGAAACTAAACATCGTGAGACTCCTTTAGAGATATTGAAAAAAAGATATGCCAAAGGTGAAATTGACAAAGAGGAGTTTGAGCAAAAGAAAAAGGATCTGACTGGCTCTTGAGGGTGATTCTGATTTCAGTTTAAATCTTAAACCGAGGAATCAAAATGAAGGTTACAATTTATTCATCCCCCACCTGAGTGGATTGCCAGGCGGCGAAAAGGTTCTTTTCGCAAAATGGAGTTGAGTTTGAAGACAAAAATGTGGAGGAGCCGAGATTCAGAGATGAGTTGGTGGAAAAATATGGCAGAATGGCGACGCCAACCATTATCATCGACGATGAAGTCATCCTGGGTTTCGGAATAAACAAAGAAAAGATTGTGAAAAAATTAAACATAAAAGGAGGATAAGAAGATGGCTGGAACCAAGTTAAATCCTTTGGCCTTGGGATATGCTGCAGCAATTTTCTCTGCAGCGATAATGTTGTTGTTGGGAATAGGAGGAAATATCGGAGTTTATGCTGGCGCCGCTGAGCAGATGGAGAAATGGCATATGTTCTTTTCCCTCAGCATCGGCGGAATAATTGCAGGGATCGTAGAGGCAGCTATTCACAGCTTTGTAATTGGATTTGTTTTTGGATGGCTGTATAACAGATTTGTAAAGTAAGAAATGGTAAAATGGCAATTAGAATTCAGGATAAACAAGGAGACATTGCAAAACATTAAACCTTGAAAGGAGGTGAAGAAAGGTGAAAAGATACTGGAAAACTATCGGGGCTATCTCTTTAGTTTTTATCGTTGTCGTTCTATTCGGATCATTCAGTTTTTCCCAGCAGGAGAAGGGCATGAAGCAACAGAAGGGTATGATGGGTGGCATGATGGGATCCATGGACAACATGATGGGGCAGTGCGACCAGATGATGAATAAGATGGACATGATGATGGGACAGAAAATGAGCTCTGGTTGCATGGGGATGATGAACATGAGAGGTATGGGAATGATGATGGGTAATATGTCCCAGAACATGAAGAGAATGATGGAGAACATGGATTCGGTGATGATGAACGAGGAGATAATGAAAGACGAGGTGATGAAGAAGCACATGGGAGAGATGCAGAAACACATGCAGATGATGACCGAACACATGCAGGGGGTCATGAACAGCATGCAGGATATGACTAAGAGAATGGAGGAGGCGGAGTCTAAGTAACACCTGCAGAAGTTTGGTTTAGATCTCCATGTGCACAGAGTTGTCTGCAGGTAAAACCGTTGCCAGGGAAGGAAGACAATTCCTTTCCTGGCGGCAAAATCATTCCTTATCAAAGATGTAATTTTCTGTATCTATGAGGAGGTAAGCAATGCCCCGAGATTTAGTTTGTGGAATGGAAGTAAAAAAAGGAGAGGCCGCAGGGGTTTCAGGTTATAAGGGGAAGAAGTACTATTTCTGTTCAAAAAATTGCCAGGAAAAGTTTGATCAAGCTCCAGAAAAATACATCCAATCAGGAATAGATTCAAAGACAAAAGTAAAGGATACCTCCAGAGAAACCAAAGTTGAGCAACTTGAAAGGGTAGATCTTCCTATAGGGGGAATGACCTGCGCCAGCTGTGCCCAGACAATCCAAAAAAGTCTCTTGGAATTAAAAGGTGTAAACAAAGCTTCAGTGAACTTCGCCACCTCCAGGGCCACCCTAACATATGATCCCCAGCAAGCAGAAGTAGAAAATTTCATCTCTGCTATTCGGAAAAGCGGTTATGATGTAGGAACCGCCTTCATAGAAGTGCCCATTCAGGGGATTGACTGCGCCTCATGTGTTCAGAAGATCGAGAAAGCTTTACTTGCCACCAAAGGGGTAACCCAGGCAGTGGTAAATTTAGCTACTCAGAAGGCTAAGGTTGAATATTTGCCTTCAGAAACCCGTCTGGATGAGGTCAAAGATGCGATAGAATCCACCGGTTATAAGGTGATGGAAATCCCTACAGAAGAACAGGTGGAGGATGTGGAGAGGGTTCAAAGGGAGAAGGAATACAAAAAGTTAAAAAAGAAGTTTTTGGTCGGTCTGGTAATAAGTGTGCTGATATTCTTGGGCAGCTCTGAATGGATCCCCGGGGTACCAGAGATTTGGCGAAACTTTCTTGTGTTGTGGATTTTGGCAACGCCGGTTCAGTTTTGGGTGGGCTGGCAATTTTACCGGGGAGCCTGGGGAGCTTTCATCCACAGAAATGCAGATATGAATACTCTCATAGCTGTGGGCACCTCTGCGGCTTATCTTTATAGTGTGGTGGCTACCTTATTACCCGCCTTATTTACCAGAGGGGGCATAGAACCAAAGGTATATTTTGACACCTCCACTATCATCATCACCCTAATCCTTTTGGGAAAGCTTTTGGAAGCCAGAGCTAAAGGTCAAACCTCTGAGGCTATACGAAAGCTGATGGGGTTGCAGGCCAAAACTGCTCGGGTAATAAGGGAGGGAAAGGAAACGGATATTCCAGTGGAGGAGGTCTTAGTCGGAGATGTGGTGTTAGTAAGACCTGGAGAGAGGATTCCAGTAGATGGAATCATTAAGGAGGGCAAATCCTCAGTGGATGAATCTATGATAACCGGAGAGAGTATCCCTGTAGAAAAAAGCGAAGGGGATGAGGTTATCGGAGCCACCATAAACAAGACTGGAACTTTCAAGTTTGAGGCCATCAAGGTGGGAAAGGATACCGCTTTAGCTCAAATCATAAAATTAGTTCAAGATGCTCAGGGATCCAAAGCCCCCATACAAAGATTAGCCGATGTGATCTCTGGCTATTTTGTCCCCATTGTGATTTCTATTTCTATTGCTACCTTTATAATCTGGTTTGACTTCGGACCAAATCCAGCTTTAACCTTTGCCCTTTTGAATTTCGTGGCGGTTATGATTATCGCCTGCCCCTGTGCTTTAGGATTAGCTACTCCCACCGCCATAATGGTGGGAACCGGAAAGGGAGCTGAGCACGGAGTTTTAATCAAGGGAGGAGAAAGCTTGGAAACGGCGCACAAGCTTACCACCATCGTCTTTGACAAGACCGGAACTTTAACCAAGGGACAACCCGAGGTAACAGATATAATTTCAGCAAATAATTTCACCCCAAAGGATATCTTAGAATATGCCGCATGTGCTGAGAAGGGTTCGGAACATCCCCTGGGAGAAGCCATTGTTAAAAAAGCTACCGGGGAAAACATAGAACTTTCTGATCCTAAAGATTTCAATGCCATAGCCGGGCATGGAATAGAAGCCAATATCAACAAACGTGAAGTAATCCTGGGAAACCTAAAACTCATGCATGACCGAAAAATAGAATTAGGTGACCTCGAATCTAAATCAGAGAGATTGGCTAATGATGGGAAGACCCCCATGTATGTGTCTATTGATGGGAGGGCTGCCGGGATCATTGCAGTGGCAGATACCTTGAAACAGAATTCGAGAAAGGCAGTGGAGGATCTCCACAAGCTTGGTCTGGAAGCGGTGATGCTTACCGGCGACAATCCAAGGACTGCTGAGGCTATTGCCAAGAAAGTGGGAATTGATAAGGCGCTCTCAGAGGTGCTTCCTGAGGATAAAGTTCGTGAAGTGAAAAGGTTGCAATCAAAGGGGAAAGTAGTAGCTATGGTTGGGGACGGAATAAACGACGCACCGGCTTTAGCCCAGGCGGATGTGGGAATCGCTATCGGAACCGGAACAGATGTAGCTATGGAGGCTTCGGATATAACCCTGATTAAAGGAGATCTTCAGGGCGTGGTGGCAGCCATTGAATTGAGCAAACGAACTATAAAGACAATAAAACAAAATCTTTTCTGGGCTTTCTTCTACAACACTGTAGGAATTCCTATTGCCGCTGGAATACTTTATCCTTTCTTTGCGATCCTCTTAAATCCAATAATCGCCTCCGCCGCTATGGCCTTTAGTTCAGTTTCAGT
This sequence comes from Candidatus Zixiibacteriota bacterium, assembly GCA_030615745.1. GTDB lineage: Bacteria > Zixibacteria > MSB-5A5 > MSB-5A5 > SM23-73-2 > SM23-73-2. Next base: position 18,008 of record JAUWYR010000027.1, read on the forward strand.
AGTATCTAATTCCCTCAGGTTAAGAAGATTTAGATTTAAATCTTAAGGAGGTTAATTTTGGAAGCTAAAATAGTGATTACAATTTTAGGAATCTTGCTCATAATTTTAGTAAACTGGTATTTTTTCTTTTCAAAAAGAAAGGCAACTGTGGCTGAATTAAAAGAGAGGGGAATTCAAGAAGTTAAGGTAACTGTAAAAGGTGGCTACACTCCGGATGTAATAGTGGTTAAAAAAAACCTTCCGGTGAGAATCAATTTCTACCGGGATGAAACTGCCGAATGTTCAGATACCATCGTCTTTGGTGATTTCAACATAAGAAAACCCCTGCCAGCATTCAAAATCACCACCATAGAATTTACTCCAGAAAAACCTGGCGAATACACCTTCACCTGTGGAATGGGGATGATGAAAGGAAAGTTAGTTGTGGAATAGTCGTGATGTCCTCTAGGGAGGTTGTCACTAAATTTGCACTTTTATAATATGAGAGTAGATCAAGCGACGTAAAAGTGTGCAAATTTTTTAGATTGGAGGGAAGATGAAAGAGATAAAAGCATATATCAGGACAGATACCTTAGAAAAAACCGTAAAGGCTTTGGAGGAAGCAAAGGGCCGGGGATCTCCGTGACAACTGTTCATCCGGTTGGCTATGGATTCGATCCCAATTACTTTTCGAGCTCTCAGCAGGTTACTAAAAGATATTGGCCCATAACTAAGCTGGAGATAGTCTGCTCTGACAAAGATGTGGACCGCCTGGTGGAGGTAATTAGGAGCAATTCTTACACTGGCTTAAAAGGAGACGGAATGATCTTTGTTTCCCCGGTGGGAACGGCGATTCGAATCCGAAGTGGAGAGAAGGGCGAAGCAGCACTCTAATATTTAGACGCTTGATCTAATATGATTGATTACAGGAGAAATGAGAGTGTTGCTTTTGTTGGGAGAATATCTTTGGGGGCATTGCTTCTGAGTTTGATGTTAAAAGTAATTTTAAAAAACCTCAAGAATGAGGGAATATGCTATAATAGGAGACCAGGGAATGCACGGATGAGATCCAGCATATATTCATGAAAGGAGGAACTGTTATGAGCTACTATTTTAGCAAAATATTGAATATATCTTTCGAGGAAGCGATTGGAAGGGTAAATGATGAATTAAAAAAAGAGGGATTTGGTATTCTCACTGAAATCGATGTCAGGGAAACTCTCAAGAAAAAACTGAATGTGGATTTCAAAAAATACAAAATCCTTGGTGCATGCAACCCACCCTTTGCCTATCAGGCATTGCAAGTAGAGGACAAAATTGGAACGATGTTGCCGTGTAATGTCATTGTGCAAGAAGCTTCTAACGGACAGGTAGAAGTATCTGCCATAGATCCCGTAGCTTCCATGCAGGCCGTAGAGAATCCTGCGCTGAAGGAGATTGCTGCCGAAATTCGAGATAAATTAAAAAAGGTTATCGACAGTTTATAAAACAACAATAAGGTATTGATGGATATGATGAGGGGAATAAGGTGCGCAGTGTGGAGTTTGTCTAAATTTTCTCATTGGCAAAGACCAGAAGCTTGGGAGAACCCTTAAAATTATTAGCAATAAACAACATACGAGAATGATATATTAATACAGAAAAGGAAAAAAGATGGACATGCGAGGAGATGATACAATGAATCATCAACACCACAATAAACACAGCCATAATCACCATGCTTACCGTATAGAAGAGTTCAAAAGAAAGTTAAAGTACTTATGGAAAGGTTAATGGCAAAAAGTACATGTGGGAAGCCCGAACCTCTTAAAAGAGCTAAAGATAGTGGTTGAGAATGAAGAAATAAAAAAGATTCAAAAGCAGGGTAAAACTGTTGTTTTTACTGTAGTTGATGGCAAATTCGTGGGTGCCTTTGCTCTTGCTGATAAAATAAGAGAGGAGTCCCATGAAGCGATCAAAAAGCTTAAAGAAAATGGGGTCAGAGTTTATATGCTCACCGGGGATGCAAAAGAAGTTGCAAGGTGGGTTACAAAGGAGCTGGGTATAGATGACTACTTTGCACAAGTTTTGCCCGACGAAAAAGCAGAAAAAGTTGAGTTTCTGAAGGAAAAAGGTTACAAGGTTTCCATGGTTGGCGACGGTATAAACGATGCTCCCGCTCTTGTCACAGCAGACGTTGGCATCGCCATAGGTGCTGGGACGGATGTAGCCATAGAAAGCGCAGACATAATTCTTGTAAAAAATGACCCAAGAGATGTTTCAAAGGTTGTAGACCTTTCAGGGAAAACATACTCAAAGATGGTTCAGAATCTGTGGTGGGCAGCAGGTTATAATATTGTGGCTATACCATTAGCGGCTGGAGTATTGTATAATATGGGCATTGTAATAAACCCCGCAATTGGAGCTATGCTTATGTCCTTAAGCACCGTTATAGTTGCCATTAATAGCCAGATTTTGAGAAAATATGAACCAAAGGAGGTAAAATTTATGGAGAAAAAACACATAACCAAAGATCCGGTTTGCGGAATGGAGGTAGAGCATGAAAAAGCTTATGGGACGATTGAGCATCAGGGAAATCTCATCTATTTCTGCTCAGGAAAATGCGAAGAGGAATTCAAGAAAAATCCCAAAAAATATTTATCAAAGATGAAAAAGGAAGAACACGAAGAATATAAACACCATCATCACTGAGAGAAAATTTTGTTCTGTAGTGTCAGGTATTCTCCAGCACTGGGCAAACGTAAAAGACGTTAGTTGTTATGCTATTTAAAATAAATTTTCAAACAAACTAAAACCGAGGAGGTGCATCATGAAATGCAGAGTTATTATCATTTTTCTGGTGTGCTTGTTTGTTGCTTCCGTTACTTCAGCCCAGGAATGCGTTGACTGTCACAAGAAAATCACCCCTAATATTGTCTCCGACTGGCAATTGAGCAAACACAGCCAGAATGAGATTGACTGCTCAGTATGCCATGGGGATGGGCACAGATCAAAGCAAGATGTGGCAAAAGTGCAAATTCCAACGCCCCGGACCTGCGCGCTCTGTCATGAGATGAAGTTTCAACAATTCAAATCTGGAAAGCACGCTTTTGCCTGGGCTGCGATGAAAGCTATGCCAACTGCCCACTGGCAGCCAATGGCGATGATGGAGGGGATGAAGGGCTGTGGCGGGTGTCATAAGATTGGATTGAAGACCGAGGGTGAGATAAAAGAATTGAAAAAGGATGGTGCAGGGTTTGGTGTTGCCTCATGTGATGCCTGTCATACTCGTCACATCTTCTCCATTCAGGAAGCCAGGCAACCACAAGCCTGTCAAACCTGTCATATGGGATTTGACCATCCGCAATGGGAGATGTATTCATCCTCCAAACATGGTGTCAGATATTTGTTGAAGCAGAAAAAGATCCTTCCTGAAACTGCTGCTGCACCCACATGTCAGAGTTGCCACATGCAAGAGGGGAATCATGCTGTCAGAACAGCCTGGGGTTTTTTGGCGGTGCGACTCCCAATGCCTGAGGATAAAAAGTGGGCGGATGACCGAAAAACGATTTTACAAGCCTTAGGAGTGCTTGACCCCGATGGAAACCCTACTCCCAGACTTGACGTTGTAAAGGCAGCAGATGTTGTTCGACTCACTGAAGAGGATTGGCAAAAAGAAAGAGATAAGATGGTAAAGACCTGCAACCTGTGTCATTCTATTAATTTCGCCAAGGCAGAATTGCAAAAAGGGGATAAGATGATTAAAGAAGCGGATTATCTTTTGGCTGAGGCAATTCGCACCATTGCCGCATTGTACCAAGATGGCATACTTGCCAAACCGGAAAGCTATGCTTATCCATTTCCAGACTTGCTTACATTTCATGATGCGCCAACTGTGATTGAGCAGAAGCTATTTGTGATGTATTTCAAACATCGGATGAGAACCTTCCAGGGAACTTTTCACGCCAACCCGGATTATGCGTTGTGGTATGGCTGGAGTGAAATGCAGCGTGACCTGACGGAGGTTAAAACAATGGCTGAAGAGTTGCGAAGAAGAAAGCAAAGATAGGAAAAAAAGAAAGCCCGAAGGTTATTGAAGAAAAACGGGAAGGGATATGTCCCTCCCCTACCTCTATTTTATGTTGACACTTTATGACGGTAAGTCTCTATTGGCTCTAAGGTGAATAAAACTTGACTTTTGAGATAGGTTCGTTTATTATCTTCTCAAAGTTATATTTTTTTCCCGTAACTCAGGCAGGGCAGAAGAGAGATTGCAAAGATGGAGTTTAGATTTTACGGTTGATTTTCTTTTTGAGATGCTCTGAAACTTGGATAGGGGGTAGATAATGCAGCCCATTAAAGAAATAACAGATGACCTCTTCAAATATGTTATCCCGGATGATGCTACTGAGGAGGAAAAAGAGAAAAATGCAATTCAGGCACAAGAGGTTGTAGATGCCATCAAGGCAGGGAAATCAGTTGAGATCATAAATGCGGTGATTGAGGGCTCCCTTAACCTTGAATCTGAAGTTATCGAAGGCAAGATTACCATTCAGCGAACCAAAATCAAAGGTCCCGTGGATTGCTCATATGCGGAGTTCAAACAGGTGGTGAATTTTGAGAACTCGACATTTGAATCCGATGTGATCTTTTATTCCACCAGAATGAAAAAGGACATCATTTTCAATAAAGCTACCTTTGAAGGGGAGGCTGACTTTGGAAGTGCACGGATTGGGGGTAATGCTGAGTTTACTGGAGCTTTATTTAAGCAGCAGGCTAACTTTAACAGTACTCAGTTTGAGGCAGCTGCTTTTTTTAACCCAGCTACCTTTAAAGGGGAGGCTGACTTTACGCACGCCCAGTTCAGGGGCGGTGCCGACTTCAACGGTGCTGCATTTAAAAAACTGGCTATCTTCAACAGTGCTCAAATCGAGCGAGTTGCTTTCTTTAAAAAAGCTACTTTTGAGGAAGAGGCTAACTTCAACAGTGCTCAGATTGAGGCACCTGCTTTCTTTGAGCTAGCTACCTTTGAAGAAGAGGTAGACTTTGGGCATACTCGGGTTGCGGGTACCGCTGATTTCACCAAAACTTTATTTAAGCAAAAGGTTAGCTTCAACAGTGCTCAAATCGAGGAAGGTGTTTTCTTTAGACCGGCTATCTTTGAGGGGGAGGTTGACTTTATAAGCACTCGGATTGGGGGTACTGCTGAGTTTACTGGAGCCACATTTAAGCAGAAGGCTGATTTCAACAGGGCTCGTATCGAGGAGACGGCTTTCTTTAAAGAAGCTACCTTTAATGAGGAGGCTAATTTTATAAGTGCACGGATTGGGGGTAATGCTTATTTCACAGGAGCCACATTTAAGCAGAAGGCTGATTTCAGCAGTGCTCAGATTGAGGGGCATGCTTTCTTTAGGCCAGCTACATTTGAGGGGGAGGCTAATTTTATAAGTGCACGGATTGGGGGTACTGCTGAGTTTACTGGAGCTGTATTTAATAAAGATGTTAGCTTCAGTAACGTTCAAATAGGAGGAAATGCTTTCTTTCGACCGACGACTTTTAAGGAGCAGGTCAAGTTTATAGGTGCCATTATTGGTGGCAATGCTGAGTTCCAAGGTGCGAAATTTATGGAGAATGCGGCTTTCTACTGTAGTCAATTCAAAATGGACGCCTTTTTTTGGGGCACAATCTTTGCAAAGAACGTCAACTTTCAGAATACCTCCTTCAGAACCATATTTTTTGCATATCCAAAAACTACTTTCCAGGGAAAGATTGACCTACGGGGCTGTACATACGATCGCATCGATCCTATCTCAATGTGGGAAGAACTTACGGATCGACTCGAGCCATACGGTAGGCAGCCTTTTACTCAGCTTGAACAAACATTCCGTCGGGCAGGACAGGATGGATTGGCAAATAAAGTATACTATAAAAGCAAGTGTCGTGAGTTTTGGATTGTCAAAAGAAAGAATCCTTTTGCTTGGACAAGCAATGGCTTTCTCTGGTTATTGACCGGATATGGAGTGAAACTCTGGCGTCTATTAGCAGCCATTGTTTTAGTACTTGCGTTTGGCACTTTTGTCTTTCATCATACTGGGGCGGTAGAACCAATTAGCGACCCTTTACTAATGCCTGTGTTCGGACCTCAGTCACAAGGAGGTGGGACAATTTCCCTATCAATCTTGGACGCCTTTCGGGTTAGTTTAAACCTCTTTCTTCCGGTGGAAATCCCATCAGGATCGGAGTGGAAACCTTCTTCTCAGACTTTGTGGAGGATAATAAAGTTTTCAGATATTGGCACTTTTTGGAAACTGATCGGATGGATTCTCGTTCCCTTAGGAGTGGCAGGTTTATCCGGGTGGCTGAAGCGTTAAGACTTTAACTTTGCAAACACTACGTAGGGGCGACCCTTGCCTGCCCGGCCAGGGTGGTCGCCCGATGGTTATTGAAGAAAGACGGGAGGGGATGAACCCCTCCCCTACATCTATTTTATGTTGATACTTTATGACGATAGGTCTCTATTGACTCTAAGAAGAAAGAGAACTAAAAGGAAGCTTAAAGAATATCTTAACTTTTTAGAAGAGGAATTGATAAAATAAAACAAGAGAAAAATGAATCAAAATAAAAAAGGACTAAAGCCAGAGGTATGTACCTCCGAACTTAAGATATGAACGAGTTATCGAAAATTCTCAATAGGAGACTCACTATGAATAAAATTTTTATTCCCACTAATAAACCAGAAGATTGGAAATCACTTTTAGCTGAGCCTGATAAACAATGGAAAACAGGTTACTCTGCCAAAGCAATTGCATATTGTTGGTATGAAGCTAAGGATTTCCCAGAGTGTGTGAGAAACGTATTCAAAAAGTCTGGGATACAGTTGTTTCAAAACATTGAATTGCTCTTGGCTTTTCCGGAGTATAAGGTAATACTGCCAGGTGGTGCACGCCCCTCTCAAAACGATGTTTTCATTTTAGCAAGAGGAAATAACCAATTGATTTCAATAATGGTAGAAGGAAAAGTCTCAGAACCTTTTGGTAATACCATAGCTGAATGGAGAGAGAATAATAGCGAAGGGAAAAATATAAGGCTCAAGTTTTTGCTTGAGGAGTTAGGTTTAGAAGAGGATATGCAAATTAGCACTATTCGTTATCAACTTTTACACAGAACAGCATCTGCGATAATTGAAGCGAAAAGGTTTAAAGCAGAAAATGCTCTAATGCTGGTTCATTCTTTTAGCCGATCCGATAAATGGTTTGATGATTATAATCGATTTTTAACTTTATTTGGTGTAACCGCAGAAATAGATTCCTTAGTATTTGCTAAGAATATCAATGGCATAGATTTATATTTTGGGTGGGTTAAGGGAGATGAGAAATATTTACATAAATGAGAGATTGACAAGTCCAGGTAAAGCCTGTTTGCTATTCAGTACACTCACCTAAATGCATTCAACACTTAGCAAACCTCGATATTATTATACTCTCAAATTCACTCTAAAAAAGTATTTGATCTTTGGAGGGTCAAATGTTTTGGAGGGGACGAGCCCCTCCACGACTTTGATTTTATGTTGACACTTTATGACGATAAGTCTCTATTGGCTCTAAGGTGAATAGAACCTTTCCATTTTTAAAAAGGGCAACATTCCCGGTGGTCTCCGATACAACTACCGCTATGGCTTTTGTTTTTTTAGTGATGTAGGCAGCTGCATTGTGCCTTGCACCATAGCCTTTTAAGATCTGAACTTCCTCTTTAGGCATCAGAAGTAGTCTTCCTGCTGTGTTCACCACACCATCAGATTTTATCAAAAAGGCGCCATCGATCTGAGCGAACTCCTTGATAGATTCCTGAACTTCCGGGTCCATTATATTTTTCTGTTTTTCCTCATATCCTTTAAAAGGATTAAAAGTAATCTGTCTGGAGAGCTTCAATACATTTGCGGTATCACCAATAACAAAAATTGTCCCCACAGGTCTTCCTCCATGACCGAATGTTCCTATCTCTGTTGCTATATCCAAAACCGATTTTATTACCTCAAGCTCTACATCCTCCTCAAGCTTGTGACCTTTAGGCACAGTTAATTCAGTAAAAGGACCTCCTATCTTCAACACCATGATATTATCAAGGACATTTCTTGAAACCGGTCCGGTGAGACAAACTATCTTTTCATTCTTTTTTATCATTTTTTTGGACAAAGCTGAGATGATCGCATGTCTGATCCTTGAGAACCTGGCTAACCGGTAAGGGGATGAATAGACCACTTCATAACCAGCCCTTTTGTAGCCCTGGCAAAGCTTTTTGGAATGGAAAATAAGTATCAATTTGATACTCTTGGAGGCTTTTTCCATCCACTCTTTGTTTATTCTGCCGATGGCTATAATTAGTATAGCCTTAGCTCCTACCCTTTTTGCTAAAAAGAGGGCGGAGTCCAAAACAGCCTCTGTGCCCAATTTTGTATTCTTCTTTTTTGGCATAGCTTATTATATGATTCGGCAATATCTTTTAGCTAATAATATAAAATCTGCAAATGGGTTAGTCAATTTTAAAAGGTAAAAAATGAAAATAAATTTTGTTGAGATAATCCAATTTTTTGCCTCACCCCCTTTTTCTCCCCCTCTCCACAGGTGGAGAGGGGAGAAGGAGGTGAGGATAGTAAAGCTTTTGTCGAAGACCTTGACGGCTTTACACTCCAAGATATCATCCTCAAATTCGAATTTTTCAAAAGATCACCATTTAATTCCTTGACTTTTTATTTTCGATTATTTTTTTAGGTTCAGGCTTTTTAGAAAGAGGAGGATTTATGTCTTTTTCAAAAATTTCTTTTACTATTTTATTCCTTTTCTTTTTCTTGCTTTCAGCTTTCAGTTCTTCTTTTGCGCAACAGAACACCTTTCAGTTTGCTGTATTGGGTGATAGGACTGGAGGGCATCAGCCGGGAATTTTCTCTGAGGCGGTGGAGGAGGTCAATCGTTTAAATCCAGATATAGTCATGACAGTGGGAGATTTTATCGAGGGGTATACCATAGATACCACTGTGCTCAATCAAGAGTGGGATGAGTTCTTAGGTATTATAGGAAAGCTTGAAGCTCCCTATTATTTTGTTCCGGGAAATCACGATATCACCTACGATGAATGTGAGCCAGTATATAAAAAAAGAGTCGGAGCTCCATATTATTCTTTTGATTACAAGAACGTTCATTTTGTGATATTGGATGTCAGCCGGGTCGAAAGATCAGAGGATGTGCCGGAGGAGCAGATAAATTGGTTGATTTCTGATTTAGAAAAAAACAAAGAGAAAGAGAATATTTATGTCTTTTATCACAAGCCCTTGTGGTTTAAATCGGTAAAGGAAAAAAAATCAGATAAACTTTACCAGATTTTCAAAGAATATGGAGTTGATGCTGTTTTTACCGGACATTACCATCACTATTTTTCAGGGGAAGTTGAGGGGATCAGATACATCTGCGTGGGTAGTTCAGGAGGTGCGATGGATATAGACTCAGAGAATTTAGGATTTTTTTATCATTATCTCTGGTGCACGGTAGATGGGGATAAACTGGATGTGGCGTTAATTGATCTTGGATGCGTGAAAGATGTTGATTTCGTAACTATCGAAGATGAACTGGTGATAGATGCTTTGATTTATGAGGAGAAACTTATTAATTCAACCCCGCTATTTATTCGTGAGGAGGTTGAGGGCTGGTCAGGACCGTCTTTTCTCAATATCACAAATATTGACACCAGCATCTTAGAAGATACGGTTAGATGGGAATTTTCAGATAATTGGACGATTACCCCAACTTCTTTTCCAATTGAAATTGCTCCTTCAAACACAGAGAAGTTGGAGTTCCAATTTCAGCTTAAAGGACATATCTATCCACTTCCCCAGTGCAGATTTAAATATAGTTTTGGGGATAACAAAACCTACGATTATCAAAATCCTATTCTGGTTAAAAGGGAAGCTTTGTGCAATAAAATAAGAAAATCGATAAAAATAGATGGAAAAGTGGAGAAGAAAGAATGGGGTGATTTTGTGCCAATCCAACAGTTTGGTTCCCCTGAAGGGGGTGCCACTATAGTGGAGCCCACTAAATTCTATTTTGGCTATGATAAAAAGAACCTCTATTTAGCAGTTTTCTGCGAAGAGAGCGAAAAAGAAAATATTTTAGCCAGGGCTGAAAAACAGGATGGAGCAGTTTATGCTGAGGATTGTGTAGGATACTTTTTCTGTCCGGATACAGTTAAAAAGATAGTTTATCAGATTTATTTCAATCCCAAAGGAACTGTTTTTGACCAGTTGATAAAGATATTTAGAGATGATATGGATGTTAAAAGGGAATGGGATGGGGAATATGAGGTTGCTACTCAGATCGGAGATGATTTCTGGAGCATTGAGATAAAAATTCCATTCTCTGTTTTAAAAACCAAGCCTGAAAAAGGAGATATCTGGCAGGTCAACTTCAGAAGAAAGCAGAAAAGAGTAAATTCCGCCTCTGACTGGATAGTGCCTATATCTTATGAGCCGAAATATTTTGGGTTTTTGAGGTTTGAATAAATGAGATTTGTTTAACCTAAGCCTTTCTAAAATAGCATGCTGAAAGTATATTTTGATACGAATATATATTCGCATATTGAGTCTATGAAAGAGTGTCTCGATCTGATTTTACTTAGAACAGAGCAGGGAAAGATAGGTGTACATTTTACTATAGTGAATATGTGGGAGATTGTACGTGGAATTACTGAAAAGACGCTACAAGAGTTTCAACAAAAGATAAAACTTGCTTGGAAGATTACTGGAAAAGGACATGTATTGACTGATCCCTGGCAACATGTTCAGAGGAATGTAAAGCTTAACTTTTTGATAATACCAGAACCTCCATCTGCAGATTTTGTTAAAATACTAAGGGAAATCACTTTTGCTAAATCAACTAAGCAAATAGAGCAAATTATCAATCCGCTAAAGATATCAGCAAAGGAGTTTGTTAGAAATTGGACCAAATCTATGCAGAAAATAAAAGAGAAAACTATCCAAACTCTTAATATTAAATATCCCACATTAAGTAAAAAGGAACGGGCTTCCAAATTTTTGTCAGAACCTGTTGCGTCACACTTAAGAGCAGAAACTTGGGCAAATTTAATTCGGCGCTATAGATTGCCTTCAGAGGCTACACTGCTAGATTGGCTAGAGGCTTACAATCTTTTTCCTAGCATAAGATATAAAATTGACGTTTGGATGTCTTATCTCTGGAAAATTTACCATGAAGGTAAAGAACCAGATGTAGGTGATTATTTTGATTTGGAGCAAGTTATCTATCTTGACGCGATGGATTACTATATTTCAAACGATGGATCATTTTTATCCCTTTTAAAAAGATCCGGTAATCTTGAACTTCAAAATCGATGCATTTCTTTGGATGAATTTTGTCAAATGTTGTCGTCAGAAAACATACCTCCGTCATGTGCACCATTAACTTCTAATAAGATTCCATTATGAGAAATTAAGAAGGATTGAAAGTTTTTACTTAGTAATAAAAATATCAGGTTATTTTTAATGCTAAACTTAGTCTTAGACATAGAAACCCTACCCTGCGATGAAAAAACACGTGATATTTTGCCTGAGATTCAACCTCCATTCAGGCTTAAGACCGAAAAGCAGATTTCTGAATGGAAAAAAAAGATGCTACCAAAATTGAAAAAGGACCAATTCCTCTTCACTGCTTTGAACCCGAATTACGGTCGAATCTTTTGTATAGGGATGTTTTTTTTCGATGATGAAAAGGACTTTTACAAAGCAATCTCTTTCTATGGAAACGAGGAAAAAACCCTTTTAAAAGAGTTCTGGCAGAAACTTAAAGAAAACAACTATCCATATGTGATAACATACAATGGCTTGGGCTTCGATTTGCCCTTTATCTGGAAAAGGTCGGTGATACTTGCTGTTGAGGGAACAAAGGAATTCAATCTCAGAAGGTATACCACAGATTATAACTACGATATAATGGCGGTCTGGTGTAACTGGGATGTTCGGAATGCAATAAAGCTGGATAATCTTACGAAGATATTAGGTGTTGAGTCAAAAAGCGGGAGTGGTGCTGATGTTTATGATATGTGGCAAAAAAGGGAATACAAAAAGATAGCTGAATATTGTATGCAGGATGTTTTTGTTACCTACCAATGCTACTCTCGGATGAATTTTTTAACTCCAATAGATTATTCAAAAATAGATATTGAATATAGGGAGTTCTTTTAATTTCAAAGTAGGGGAGGGGCTTGTCCCCTCCCGTCACCCATCGGGAGACCACGAGGGTCTCCCCTACATATCAATAGAAGCTCACCAGTAAGACTGGTAAGCTGTCATATGATAGGTGGTGAGCTATCATATGGGGTTTAATGAGTTGATAGACCACGAGTCTTGCTCGTGGGAATTTTTTTATTTAAGGGACGTAAGAACCTGAAAGATTGGGGTTGACTTTTTTCTCATATCTATATAAATTGTGAAAAAATTCTCTAACTTTTTTGAAAGAGTAAAGGAATTTTTTATGTTTCAGCTCTTACGAAAGATATTGTATAAGATTTACATTAAAGGTCAGACTTAGTCCTTTGTGCTTTTTGGAAGTATCAAGTATAAACTTTTCTTTTTGAAATAAATTCAAAAAAAATTTTTAAGATTTGTCTTAGAAAGGAAAAAAATGAAAAAGGATAAAATACCCCATATAAAAACAAAGTTGCCCGGACCTAAAAGTAAAAGATTGATCTCAGATGATGAGAAATATGTATCCCAATCCTATACCAGAGTTTTTCCAACAGTTATAGATCATGCAAAAGGTGCTTTAATCTACGATGTGGATGGTAATTCCTTTATAGATTTTCACACCGGGATCGGAGTCTGCTCAACTGGAAATACTCATCCTGAGATAGTTAAAGCTATAAAACAACAGACTGGAAAAGCAATTCATATCGCCACAGCTGATTTTTATCATGAATTAGTGGGGAAATTAGCAAAAAAGCTGGCTGAGATAACACCGGGGACAAAGAGCAAAAGGACATTTTTTACAAACTCAGGTGCAGAGTCAATAGAGTGTGCGATTAAACTTGCCCGCTATAATAAGAAAAGACCGAGGATGATAGCTTTTATAGGAGCTTTTCATGGGAGGACCATGGGCGCATTGTCTTTGACCTGCAGTAAACTTAACCAGAGAAGATATTTTGCTCCACTTTTGCCAGAAGTAACTCATATTCCTTATGCTTATTGTTATAGATGTGCCTATCATTTAACCTATCCCAGATGCGATATGGCTTGCGTTAAATTCTTAGATGAAGTTATCTTACAGAAAGTTGCTCCAGCTGAAGAGGTCTCAGCGATATTTGTTGAACCCATTCAGGGTGAAGGGGGATATATAGTTCCCCCCAGGGAATTCCATCCAATGCTGAAAAAGATAGCAGAAAAATATGACATACTTTTGGTTATGGATGAGATTCAGTCAGGAATGGGCAGAACCGGTAAGATGTTGGCTATCGAGCACTGGGGAGTTGTCCCGGATATAAT
>JAUWYR010000002.1 GCA_030615745.1 Candidatus Zixiibacteriota bacterium
ATCGATGGGTATACAATGTCCTCCCAACCCGGGACCGGGATAGAACTTCATAAAGCCAAAAGGCTTAGAAGATGCTGCATCTATTATCTCCCAGACATCTATTTTTAACCTATCGCACATCAAAGCAACCTCATTTACCAGACCGATATTAACTGATCTGAAGGTGTTCTCCAGAAGTTTAACCATCTCCGCACTTTTGGTCGAGGACATAGATATCACCTCAACTATTATCTGCTCATAAAAAAGTTTGGCAATCTCTGTGCATAATGGGGTGATACCACCTACCACCCGAGGAGTGTTTTTGATCTTATATCTGGGATTTCCCGGGTCTACTCTTTCAGGAGAAAATGCTAAAAAGAAATCTTTTCCCACCTTAAGCCCGGTCGTCTCTAAGATTGGAAGGATAAGCTCATCTGTTGTTCCCGGATAGGTGGTGCTCTCTAAAACCACCAGCTGACCACGATGCAGATATTTTTTAACCTGTTCTATAGCGTTTAAAATAAATGAGACATCCGGGTCTTTACTTTTGCTCAAAGGTGTTGGAACACAGAGACAGACACAGTCTATCTGTTTTAAAGAGGCGAAATTGGTGGTGGCTTTTAATCTTTTATTCTTAACCAGACTAAAAACCTGCTTTCCAGATACATCGTCGATGTCCGATTTCCCTGAGTTAACTAAATCGACCTTCTTTTTACTTATGTCAATTCCAATAACCTTAAAGCCCTCATCACCAAATCCTGTCGCTAAAGGGAGCCCAACATAGCCTAATCCTATAACTCCTACAAAAGCGCTCTTTTTTTTAATCTTTTGCTCCAGTTGTTTAAACAAATCTACCTCCTTTGATATCTTTCTCTTGATCTTCTGTGTATCCAAAATTTCAAGGTGTCCTCTAAGGTTTGTTCAATTGATATTTTCGGTTTCCACCCAACCTCTTTTTTAATCTTTGTGTTATCTCCTAAAAGGATTGGAATGTCAGTGGGTCTTTTTTGAGTTTTTCCCCCAACTATTCTCACTTTTCTTTCAGTTAGTTTTAAAAGATGATTTAAAAGATACTTTATCCTGAATGTTTTACCTGAACAGACATTATAAGCATTTCCTGGCTTTCCTTTTTTAAGTAAAAGATGATATGCCCAAACCACATCCCTGACATCGGATAGATCCCTTTTAGCATCCAAATTACCAACTTTTATCAAGGGCTTGGAAAGACCTAAGTGAATCTTAGCGATCTGGGAGGCAAAATCAGGAATAACGAACCCCTTCGACTGTCTTGGTCCGGTGTGATTAAAAGACCTCGCCCTTATGACTTGCACCCCAAAAGATTGAAAATACTGATATGCTAATAGATCGCCACAGGCTTTGCTTGCTCCATAAGGGCTTACTGGAACAAGACTATGAGTCTCTTTTATAGGAAGCTGGTTTCTTTTGACCTTACCATAAATATCAGCAGAGCTTACAACCAAAATTCTGATTTTTTTCTTTATATTTCTCAAGATCTCAAGCAGATACAAAGTCCCTCTGACGTTTATCCCGATTGTTTCCAAAGGCTTTTCAAAAGATTTGCCCACTGAGGAGAAAGCGGCTAAATGATAGATTTGATCGGGCAAAATCTTTTTCACCAGTTTAGATAGATGGTCAAAGTCTGTGATATCGCACTCGTAAAGAACTAAATTCTTTTTAACTGACTTGAGATTCTCCAAGCTTTCACCCTCAAGATAAGTTCCGAAAACCTCGGTATTTTTTTTTACCAAAAGCTCAGTCAGATGCGAGCCCACAAACCCAGGAATGCCAGTGATCAAAGCTTTCATATTTGAATAATTTTTTATCCAGCGTAGCAGAGCCTTTATGGCTCTGACCTTCAAAGTGGAGGTATAAAACCTCCACTACGCGGATTTTTACTTTGCCAACTTCCTTTTAATAATATCATTTTTTTTACCGTCTTATGCGCACCTGCTACAACTTTATAAAAATATACACCACTTGCTACATCGATTCCAGCGTCATCTTTTCCATCCCAAAAGACCGTCTTGGATCCTTCTGTCTGGTATTGACCAATTAGAGTTTTGACTTTTTGACCAAGAAGATTGTAAATGGTTATCTTCACCTCCGTTGGTTGTGATAGGTAATAATCAATTCTTGTGGAAGGGTTAAAAGGATTAGGGTAGTTCTGATGCAAAACAAAAGATGCAGGTAAAAGAATCTCCTCATCCTCTGCTACATCAGTTGATTGGTCATATTTTATAATTGCTCTTATCAACGGATCTGACAATAAAGAATCCAAATGCCAAATCTCATAACCAAGAGTATCCACATAAACATTATATTGGTTTGAATCTCTGGCAGCGTCTAACAGAATAAATGAATCCAGTGTGGTTGAGCTAAAGCCTACATAGAAATCTGAGTCAAAATGAAGTCCATAAGCTGAGATGTCAATTGTTTGCCAATTGGGATAGACGCTGGTTCTATTCACGTTAAGATTTAATTTTTCTGTTCCCGGTATACCGTAATATGAAGAATCTGAGAATATATGGAGCCATCCATTGCTACCTGTTGAATAAAATTGAGCAATAACAGCTTTCAAACTACATGGGGCATGAGGAGTAAACCTTACAGCCCAACGATAAAAAAAAACGCCTGGGCCAATATATCCGAAATAGACAGCATTTCCATCATCGTATACTAAAGTATCCGTTCCAACGCTATAAAAATCTGTTATTCCCACTTGATCAAAAGCATAATCTATGGAATTAACAATATGGGTATAATTAGGTTCACTAAAATATAGGTCTTCTGCTGACTGGAGAAGTCCCAGTCTTAAATCTACGAACCTTGATTTTGGGAATAAATAATAGCAAAGGGTTTGATAATAAAGCTGTTCTGTGGTGTCTTTTGTAATAGCGGTGCCCAATAGATAACAAGCCTTATTAGGAATACCCATATTAATATGCACCCCACCGTTGTCATATTCTCCATTGCAAGGGAGATATTTATACTCGCTCATGTGAGCTGGTATGCCACCTCCCATGTAACCAAATGGATCCCCGTTGTGAGGATTCGCCATGTCCCTGAGCGCATCACCAGGTGTTCCTGGTGAATATACATCTTCTCCTATTAACCAGTCCTCTCTATCTATCATCGAAGCCCACATATCCGATAAATGTTCATTTAAAGCACCCCATTCTCCTAAATAAATTATCCCTCCACTTCCTTGTGTAACTGCATGCCCAAATTCATGAGCTACACAATCCAAGCCCCCTGACAATGGAATAAACTGAGTTCCATCTCCGTCTCCAAAAACCATGTACAATCCATTCCAAAAAGCGTTATTCTGACTTATCCCGTAGTGAACTTCAGCTTCTATCCTTGCCCCATTATCATCCCAGCTATTTCTGCCAAAGGTATTGTAAAAATAATCATAGACCTGCCCCATATAATAATGAGCGCTTACTGCCGCTTTTAGATATTCTGCATCATTGAAATGCCCGTCTGCATTGGGATCCGTCACTACAATATCATTCAAAGGGTCTTCATCGTACAGTCCATCCCAGGTTATGATTACCCCCTTCAAACTATCTATTGGCGGTACATACATTGGTTTCGTTGCATCCAACAAATAAATAAAGCCACTTAAGTTATAAGCATTCAGCGAAACAGTATTTCCATTTACCATCATCCCATCCGCGGTTATCGGTCCATCGAATTTAACATCATTATACTTAAGTAAAATATTTCCGTTTTTGGCATTCACAAAATATATCCAGACATGAGCCAGATCAGGAATAAGAGTAACCTGCCAGGCAAGGTGGGTTTCTTTTTCCCAGGTGAAAATAAAAAGGTTAGAGGTTGGGTCTTTTAGCCACGGACCATCTGTTCCCAACTCATCTTTGGCAATTTGAAAAGCACTGTCTTTTGATATTAATGGAGTAACATCAATTTGAGGAGTGGACTCCCATCTGCCGTTGACCAGCTTTATACAACCATCCCGGTCATAATGAACTAAAAGCT
This sequence comes from Candidatus Zixiibacteriota bacterium, assembly GCA_030615745.1. Classification (GTDB taxonomy): domain Bacteria; phylum Zixibacteria; class MSB-5A5; order MSB-5A5; family SM23-73-2; genus SM23-73-2. The sequence continues at coordinate 4,003 of JAUWYR010000002.1, forward strand.
GTGCGCCCCAAACAGGGATTTCTTGGTAATATTGTCCAAAACGAATGTGGGTATTTCCGGCTTTGTCCATTTTTTCAGATTTCAGCTTCAATTCAATCTTTGGTTTCTTGAGTATAAAAAGACCCTTATACTCATCGAGAAAATTTAATGCAAACTCGACTTTGTCCTTTCCTGCTTGCTTGCTCAGCTTACCCTTCAAAAAAGTAGGAATGCCATTATCGGCGTAGCGAACCTCAATTTCTGTTTTTATATCTTTTTTCAATTTGGTTAAGGTCGAATCTCTGAAAGCTATCAGTTTTATTTTCTCTTCTGTCTCCTTTGTTTTCTGAATAGGTTTCCTCTTGCTAAATCCAAAAGATAAACCACAGCAAAGAAGCAAGAAACAAAATGAAAAGGTTAATACTTTGGTGAAACGCATAAGAGACCCCGTAGATTTCAAGTTATTTCTCTTTCAAAACCTTCTCATACCTCTCCAAATCAAAATCCACCATCAACTTTATCATGTCCTCGAATTTCATCTCAGGCTTCCATCCTAATTTCTTTTTGGCATAAGATGGATCGCCCAACAAAACATCCACCTCTGCCGGTCGCACAAGTTTTGGATCCACTTTGACATATTTTTTATAGTCCAGTCCAGCATGAGAAAAAGCTATCTCCACAAGCTCTTTTACTGAATGGTTAACTCCTGTGGCGATGACATAGTTATCTGGCTCAGGCTGCTGAAGCATCAACCACATCGCCTTTACATAATCTTTTGCGTATCCCCAATCACGCTTTGCATCTAAATTTCCCAGATAAAGCTTTTTTGCCAAGCCCAATTTTATCCTGGCTACTCCATCTGTGATTTTTCTGGAGACAAACTCCTTCCCTCTGCGCGGGGATTCATGATTGAATAATATCCCACTTGAAGCATGGATACCATAAGATTCTCTGTAGTTAACAGTTATCCAGTGCGCATAGACCTTTGCCACACCATAGGGACTACGTGGATAAAAAGGGGTTTTCTCGTTCTGTGGAACCTCCCTCACCTTTCCGAACATCTCAGATGAGGATGCTTGATAGAATTTTATCTTGGAATTGACTAATCTTATCGCCTCCAGAATCTTTGTAACACCCAATGCATTGAACTCACCTGTCAAAACCGGCTGTATCCAGGAGGTGGGAACAAAAGATTGAGCCGCTAAACTATAAACCTCATCCGGCTGAATACCCTTAATCATTTCTATTATTGAAAGCTGGTCCAATAAATCTGCCTGATATAATTTAATTTTGTCCCTGATGTGATTGATTCTCTCAAAATTCTCAGTTGAAGACCGCCTCACCATCCCATAGACCTCATAACCTTTTTCCAATAAAAACTCTGCTAAATAAGAGCCGTCCTGACCTGTTATTCCAGTTATTAACGCCTTCATAAAAACCTCTTTTTAAAAGTTAGAATATAATATAATTAACTAAAAAGATAAGTCAAACAAAGTTTTTTCAAAACCCTTTTCATCATAACCCAACTTGATATTGGATGTTGGTCACGGGTTCCCTAACCCGTGACAATAAAAAAGTTTGAGATCTTGACAACGTTCTTTCCAGACCCACCTTATGGTTTTCTAAGAAATAACTTACCCCCTTTATGTGCCTTTTGGATTCTTAAATATCTTAGAGTGAAAAAAATTGAATCTTAGAATTTACTTAAAAATAAAACTTTTATTAGGTGCCTGTCGGGTCCCCTGACCCGACAGAGGTCTTGAGTCAAAGGAGAGTTGAAGGGCACTGATATTTCAGAGCGAAAAAAAATTGCATCGTTATTATTATTAAAATTTACTTAAAAAGAAAATTTTTGCCCACTTTTCTCTTGACAAATCTTTTAAAAAACTATTTTTTCAAGTTACGAGATTTTTTAGGGAAAGCAAAAAGGAGGAGATATGTTCAAACCCTATTTCGATATAAGAGATGTTTTTCGGGCTCCGAGGTTGGCGCTTTCAGGTAAAAAAATGATGATTCAATTTTTCGGTCTTTTGACCGGATATTTGGGATTTCTGATTTTGACCTACATAGCATATCTTTTATCTAAGATGAGCCTTCCAGATATCTGGGAAAGCTACAGGTTTTTCCCTTTAAGCGATTTCGCTTTCACCAACTGGTATAGCTGGCTTATATTTATTATCGGAGTTCTGTTTTGGGTCTTCTGTTGGCTTCTATCCTCTGCTACGGTGGGAAAGGTTACCTATGAACAGCTTAAAGGTGATGAATTTTACTCAGCTAAAGACTCGGCGAAGTTTTTGAAAAAACATGGTCAGACGGTCTTAGCATCTCCTTTGTTTTTAGCTGGAGTGGCTTTCATCTTAATAATTGGTGGAATAATAATCGGGCTTTTAGGAAAAATACCTTATCTTGGTGAATTGGGTATAGGAGTGTTTTTTGCTGTTCCAATATTCGCGGTTGCTTTAGTCTGTGTATACCTGATATTCATTTTGGTCTTCTCCTTCCTTTTAGCCCCGGCTATTGTGGCTGCCACAAAGGAGGATATATTCGAAACCATTGTTCAGCTTTTCTCCACCATCTGGAGCCAACCCTGGAGATATTTTCTCTATACAGGTGTAATTTTGGTTTTAGCCAAACTTGGAGCTTTCATCTTAGGCTACTTCTGCTACCGCTCAGTTCAGTTGATCTATTGGTCCTGTGGGATTTTCATGAGTGCCAAGTTAACTGACATAACAGATGAGGCGTTTTCCTATGTTACTTTTCCAGATTGGTTTTTCAAATTCTTCACCAACATTTTTCCCGGGATAGATTTCAGATTTCATCTTCCAGAGACGGGATGGCAAGGGTTTCTTTCCTGGTCAGAAAGCATCTCCGCTTTTCTTGTTGGAATAACTTTAATTCTTTTGATATTTGGTGTTCTATCCTATGCTTTAGCTACTTTAAGCACCGGACAGACGATAACCTACATAATCTTGCGCAAGAAAAAAGATGAGGAAAACCTTTTAGAGAGAAAAACCGAGGAGGAAGAGGAACAGGAAAAAATAGAGGAGGAGGAAAAAGAAAAAGCTGAGGAAGTAAAAGAAGAACAAAAGACCGAATCAACTGAGACCAAACAAGATTAGACAATAATTTGATTTTTTCTGATAATAAACCCCGAAAAAGCTTCGGGGTTTTTTTCTTTGATTAAATTTTCCAAATAATTTACCGATAAAAATATCGGTATCAATCAAGAGATTGGTTTAAACCATTTATTTTTATACAAAAAGTTTTCTTTCGCATGAAAAAAAGAATTAAATCTTCACTACGCTCTTATATAGAAGTTGTAATAATTGCTCTGGTCATAGGCTTAGCATTAAGGACTTTTGTAGTTCAGGCTTATAAGATACCAACCCATTCTATGGAGGACTGCCTTTTAGCTGGTGATTTTGTTTTGGTAAACAAATTCATATGCAATTTCGCAGATCCCAAGCCAGGGGATGTGGTGGTATTTAAATATCCTTTAAATCCGAGCAAGGATTTCATTAAACGGTGCGTAGCAACTGAAGGACAGATAGTACAGATAATAGACAAAGCCCTTTATGTAGATAGTAAAAGGATCGGCAACCCTCATTGGGAGAAGTTTGTTGATCCTCTTATTTATCCAGAAGAGTATTCACCTCGAGACAATTTCGGCCCTGTTCAAGTGCCTTTTGGGCAGATATTCGTATTAGGTGATAACCGGGACAATTCCAAGGATTCGAGATATTGGGGATTTTTGGATACCAAATATATAAAGGGTAAAGCCTTTTTAATCTATTGGTCATGGGAGACAGATTCTTCTGCTCCCAAATTTAAATTCCCCTACATAACCTCCGCAATCCAGATCTTTTTCTATCATCTTGTTAATCTACCGGAAAAGGTGAGATGGGAAAGAATTGGTGATTTGGTGAGCTAAGAGTTTTCTATAAAAAAACAGACTAAACCTCTGTAGCTTTGAGAATATAGTGAAATACAAATAATTTCTATCAGGGCTGAATGCCCTGCCCTAAGATAAATAGATCCTTACCTTGATAGGTCGGGCACCCTGCTCGACCTATACCTTTAGAGCTAATATCCAGTGCTCGATAAACAGACCAACTACAAGTTTGTCTTATTTATTAATCATTCTTTCAAATTTTGAAGTCATCTGATATTTGAAAGTTTTTTTGAAGTTTTTTGTAATTTTCGTGATTTTTAGTTTTTTTATTAAAAATAATTTGTTTTTTCAATTTACAACATCTTGTATCAATTAAAAATTTTTTGACAAGATATTGTTGTATAAAGAGATAACTAAAAAGTCTTTGAAGTTTTTTAAAAAAACTCCTTGACAAATCAATTTTTACACGAAATATTTTAAACATATTGGGGGATGTTGCAAGAAGTGTTGGGTTGGTACCTGTTTTATATTCTTATAACTATTAAGAGCGATCCCCCAAAACTTTGAAATTTTAATAAACAGTTTCTGACTTAACTTCTTTATATACTTTAGATAGAGGTAGTCGGTTTTTCATAGATAAAAAAAGGAGGTGGTTTTATGGAACTGAAAGAACTAATCCTGGAGGAGTTGGAGGAGAAGATCGCTCCTGTGAGCGTCTCTGTTGGAGGCTAATTTAAACTGAATTTGCTTCCGGCTATTCCTTAAAGAAAATAGTTTTCCGACACCTCCTTGGAGAGGGTTGACCTTCTGGTTGACCCTCTCTTTTTATTGGTGCAGGGCTGTGAACCTGCCCGGCTAGTGTCATTTCAACTAAATAATGCAAATTCTTCTGTAGGGGAGGGGCTTGTCCCCTCCCAAACACCAGCGGGAGACCACCCTGGCCGGGCAGGCAAGGGCCTCCCCTACGTTTTAGATACTGGCAGGGCTAAATGCCCTGCCCTATGATAAAAAAATTACTCTCCTTCTCCATAGTGGCAGGAATTTATCCTGCCAGAAGGAGTTTTTTAGGCACTTGGAGCCTACCTAATAAATCAAACAACTACTTTTCTTTCCCCACCAACATCTCTGAAATACTTTTTACATCCGATAAAAGCTCTATTTTTTTATCATCTTTTAGATAACTTTCTTTCAACTCTGGGTCTTTAATATTCTCACTCAGCTTTTTCAAAATCTCCCCTGCTTTTTCAAGCTCTTTATAAGCTTTTTCATATTCATACAATTCTATATACCATTTGCCCAAAAGATGGTGAAACCTCCACAAAAGCTCAAGCTTTTCTGTTTTTTTTGCTTTTTCTAATCCTTTAAAGATTAAGTTGAAGGCTTTTTCTTTTATGCCCCCTAACCAATTTTTTCTGGCTAAATTGAAAAAGTATACAGGCTGGTAAGCATCACTTTCGATCTCTTTTAAAAATTTTTCGCTTTTTTGTTGAAATTCCTGTGCTTTTTCAACCTGACCAAGATCTAAATATATTCCCCAGATATCTAAGTTTAAAGACAAAATCTCCTCAAATGCATTTAATTTTTGAGCAATTTTTAAAGCTTTTTCAAAAGATTCCAACCCAAAATCTCTTTTCTGATTTTTAATCTTTATTAAACCATCGAGTTGAAAAATTTTTATCGAAGACCTTTCATCCTTTATCACCTCAATAATTTCTTTAGCCAGAGCCAAACTTTTTTCTGCTTTTTCGATTTTGTTTAAAAGAAAGAAAAGCTTAGCTTGATTAAGCAGAATCTCTGCTTTCAGTCCCTTATCATCTATTTGACTGGCAATATCATTTGCCGCTTTTAAATTTCTTATGGCTTTAGAATATTCTCCCAGCTCACAATAATCTATACCCATAAACTTCAATATGTGCCCGCTCCTTTGAGCAAAATCTATCTCTTTTGACAATTTTAAGCCCTTTTGACAATATTTTAAACTTTTTTTGTAATCTCCTTTTCTTAGAACTGCATCAGCTAAATTCTCCAAGTTGAAACAAGTCTCTTTTTTGTTTCCCATTTTTTCATTAAGTTCAAAAGCCCGGTTAAAGGTATCTATAGCTTTATCATATTTCCCCAGAAGAACCAAAACTGCTCCAATATTATTTAATCCTCGTGCAATCTCCATCTGATCACTTAACTCCTTTTGTAACATCAAGGCCTGATTAAAATAGTCCAACGCCTTTTGATATTGGTGCAAAGTAAAATAGATCGCACCAATATTATTCAGAGATAAAGCCATAGCATCTTTATTTCCCAAGGAGTTGTGAATCTCAAGTGCCTTGTGGTGGGTTTGTAAAGCTTTTTCATGCTCTGCATTCCCCCAATAAATATTAGCCATATTGTTCAAGGTTCGAGCCACTCCATTTTTATCTTCCATCTTTTGATAGACTGCAAGAGCTTTTTCCAAAGAGTATAGACCTCTTTCATAATCGTGCTTAAGCCTATATATCTCTCCCATCTCCCTATACGTCTTTGCCTCGATTTTTTTATCACCATAATTTTGTGCCAAATTTAAAATGGACTGATAATCTTCTAAGGCAGAATTAAGCTCCCCAATCTTTTTCCAGAAATCTGCCCGAACCATCAATGCTTCGATTTTCTTTTCAGCTCTTTCTTTTTTCGGAGTAAACTTAGATGAGGTATCTAATGCATTCTTCAAATGATACAAGGTCTGTTTATAAGCAAATTGGTCAGAAAAATCTTGAGCGCATAAAAGAGAATAAAAGTAGGCTTTTTGGTAATTTTGGGAGCGGGTGAAATGATAAGCTAAATCCTCTTTTTTCACATTTTTTTTCTCTAAATAGTCTCCTATCTTCTGGTGTAATTTTTTTCTTTCAAAAACAGGAATTTTAAGGTATAGTATCTCCTTTAAAGTTTGGCTGGGAAATTCATACCATAAATTCTCCCCAACTTTTTTTTGAGTTTGCCGAATAAAATCCTCTTTCAAAAGGATGGACAATATCTCAGCGACTTCTACTTCAGGAAATCCGGTAAGGAATTGGATGGTCTCTAAATCGAATCTTTTTCTGGTCAAAGAAGCTGAATTCAAAAATTTTAACATCTTTTCATCAAGCCGAGCTAAATTTGAAAGCCAGACCTTCTCAACATTCTCAGGTATCTGAACAGATTCCAGCCCTTTTTGATCTATCCTCAACTGATTTTTATGGAAAAAGATGACTTTGTTTTTCAGAAGTAGTTTTAAAACTTCTAAGGAGAAAAATGGATTCCCTGATGCACTCCTGTAAAGATAGTCTACCAACTCTTCTGGTGGCTCTTTTTGGTAAAGGCTCGATTTTATAAGAAGTTTTGTCTCTTTTATGCTAAGAGGGCGAAGCTTTAAACACCTGAATTTTCCATCCCCGGAAAACTTATTAATCAATTTTTTTAGATATACATTTTTTCTTAGTGCCTCCTTGTGGAAAGAGCCACATAAAAAGAGCCTACCCTCATCTATTCTATCTATCAGATGCTCTAATATTTCTAAGCTACCTTCCTCAGCCCAGTGAAGGTCATCAAAGCACAAAGCAAAGGGGATAATTTTTGACCCTTTGATCAAAAGCTCTGCAATTCTTTTAAAGTAAAAAGATATCAGCTTTTGATTAATATTTGATCCTTTAGGGAAAACCATTTCTGGAATGACCAAGCCCAATTCCTCTTTATATTCCTTTAAAAGCGATGGACAAAAACTTTTCTCTTGATCTCCGACAAAATGAGGTGATAATTTACCCAAAGCCTCCTTTATCGGCTGATAGGGGGAGGTTTCGTTTTCAAAGCACCTCACCTCCACAAACAAAATTCCCTCAAGCTGAGAATAAAGCTTTAACTCTTTTAAAAAAGTGCTTTTACCAATCCCGAGCTCCCCCTCAATTAAAAAAAGACTCCCCTCTCTTTTAACTGAACCTTCTAAGGCGCTTTTTATCGTTTTTAACTCTTTTTCTCTTCCTATCATCTGATTTGTGGAAAGATAGGCTAAAGGTAAAAGTTGGTCTTTATCGTCAACCTCTTGGTCCATACGGAGATGCTCCGCATAACTTTTTTTCTTTCCCCACAGACCTAAGACCCTCTCTTTGAGTTTCCTTGCTGAACTAATCCTTCTTTCTGGATCCTTTTCAAGAAGGTTTAATACCAAATCATTTAAACCTTGAGGGATCGAATCATTTAACTTTTTGGGTGGGACAGCTTCTCTTTCGAGATGTAGTGTTATAAGATGAACCGGGTCTTCTGCCTCAAAAGGCAGGGTGTCAGTCAAAATCTCATATAAGATTATCCCTAAAGAATATAAGTCTGCACGATAATCCACATCCTTTTTTTTAAAAACTTCTGGAGCCATATAAGAAAGTGTTCCTTTGGGTTTTTCCCATCGCAAAGATTTAACTTTTTCAGCTAAACCCAGATCTAAAAGTTTCACACCAAAAATGCCTTTTGTCAATTTGAAGTTCTCAGGTTTAAGGTCACCATGCACAATTCCCTGGGAGTGAAGATATTCTAATGTCTCTGCGATTTTGACTAAGATTTGATAAAACCTGTCAAGGTTATTTTTATAATTTTTTTGAGATAAATCCACCCCTTCCACAAGCTCCATTGTAAAATAGGGGATTTTCTTTGAGGTGTAGTTGAAATCGAAAGGCTCGACCAGACCAGGATGCTTTAGCCTTTTTAATAACTTAAACTCCTGTTTGAATTTTTCCAAAAGCTTAGGCACTTTAAGTATTTTTAATGCAACAAGCTTCTTATCCCAAAAGTCCCAGGCTTTCCAGACCTCACCCATCCCACCCTCACCTAATTTTTGAACAAGTTTATATCGAAAAGAAAATTTTGGGGTGACTTTTTTTTCAGCTTTACTTAAGAGTTGATGGTTCATTCAACCGCACAAAGGAGGGAAAGATTTTAAATTTCTGAAATTCAGTTTTTTGTTTTATTCTCCTTTTTAATTGGCAAAGACAAAGTAAAAATACTACCCTTTCCTACCTTGCTTTCAACCGATATTCTTCCTTTATGGTTTTTGGCAATCCTTTCACAGATAACTAATCCAAATCCATGTCCTTTCTTTTTGGTGGTAAAGCGGGGCTCAAATACCTTTTCCAAATTCTCCTTGTGGATCCCTGCTCCATCATCCTCCACTTTTATCTCCGCTCTGTTTTTATCCCGGTTATAAAAAGTGGAAATAGAAATCTTTCCTCTTTTTTCCTTTTTTCTACCTATAGCATCAGCAGCGTTGTTGATCAAGTTGATCAAAACTTGCTGAATCTGACCCACATCTATATTTAATTTAGGCAAATCAGAGTCGAAATTCGTCACAAAATTTATCTCGTAAAACTGCTTTTGAGGCTTCATTGAGAATAAAAGGTCCTCTATCAAATTTCTCAGGTTGTAGTTGACCTTCTGGGTCTCCAAACTGGAGAAATCCATAAGACCATCGGTGAACCTTTTCATTGTAGTGACCGATCCGAAAATTGCTTTAGCATTTGATTTAACCTTCTCAAACTCACCCTTTTTGAGATTTAAGGGCAAAAGTTCAGCATTGTTTAAAATGATGGTGAGGTAATTGTTAAGCTCATGACCAATAGATGCAGCCATCTCACCTCTGGCCGCAAGCTTCTCTGAGAGGATAAGATGTTTCTCCAGTATCACCTTCTCAGTTATATCCTCCAAAACAATTATAAGTCCCATGATCTTATTATCTATATTGTGCAAGGGACTAACCTTTAAAGACAAAGCTAACTCTTCACCTTGAAACCTATGATAGGAACGAGCTTCCTCAAATGGGTTGCCAGTGTAAAGAACTTGATAGCATATCTTTTTCCATTTATTCTTCTCCTGTGAAGGAACTAAATCCAAGATGCTTAAATTCTTAAAAGGGAAAAAATCAAGACCTTCTTTCCATCCAGCTTTTTTAAAGATATCCTGAGATGTTTTGTTAGCAATGGTTATCTTAAGGTTTTTGTCAACCACTATTATTCCAATTGGTGTGAGATTAACCACATTCTCACTGTATAATTTCATCGCCAGAAGGTTCTCATAAAGCTTAGCATTCTCAATCGCTATGGCAGCCTGCCCGGCAAAAACCTCAAAAAGACGAAGATCCGATTCCAAAAAGATGCTTTTCTCAGATGAGTTGTCCAGGTATAGGATACCTATGATCTTCTCCTTGCTTTTCATAGGCACACACATAATAGACTTCAAGTTGAGCTCCACTATGCTTTTCTGCTTGGAGTATCTTTTATCCCTCTGAGCATCGCTGGTGTAAATCGATTCCCCAGATTGTGCCACCTTGTTAGCAATTGACATGCTTATCTTCAAATCCTCTTTGGATAAAGATTCCTTACAGATATTATGTGCGGTCTTGAACTGGAGATTCCCCTCATCATCCAAAAGCATCAAGAAACCTCTTTCTGCTCCAAAAAGCTTTATCGCACGCCTCATAACCATCTGCAAAATATCTTCTAAAACCAATGTTGAATTAATAGCCTTACTTATATCCAATAAAGCTTCCAGATCATTATTCTTCAGCTCGCTTTCCTTTTGATCAACTACAAGACGGGGACGAGAGGAACGGACCTTCTCGAACATAGTCCCCATCTCAGAGAGGATGTCAACTGATTCTTTCGGGGGGTTTTTCTTTTTCTTCTTCTCTTTTGTTTTCATTTTTTCACCAAAATAGAAAGTGTTAAGAAACCTTTTATATTATCGGTAGATAGGCGAATTTGTTTACTGAACAAAAAAGAGGAAAAAAGATTTATAAAATGCTTTTGTAAAAATCTTCGATCACCTGTTGGTGGGCAGCAAAGGCGATATTTTGTGGGATTTTATTTTCAGGAAAGTATTTTGCCTCAGCTGCATCGTCCCCTGGCTTTAAATCTCCACCCAAAACTTTAGCTAAATAAACGATCAAAATTGCATTGGTTCTCGGGTCATCTGACCCAGAGTAGACATCAAATAACCTGGTAAGTTTAACATTTAGATTAGTCTCTTCTTTAGCCTCTCTTATAGCGCAACTTTCCGGTGATTCATCGTATTCGATAAATCCAGCAGGAAGACTCCAGTCCCCTTTGAAGGGATTGTATTTTCTTTTGACCAAAAGGATTTTATTATCTTGGGTTAAAATAATAGCTGTTGCAGGGGCAGGATTTTTGTATAATACAAACCCGCAAACCGGGCACACCTTCCTTTTTTTGTGCTCTATTTTTTTCTCAACTAACTCTGCTGAACATTTTGGACAATATCTGTAATCTTTTTTTAAGAGCTCGAAATCACACTCGAGCTCTTTTTTGGAGTCATATCTCTTTTTACCTTTTCTGGTGTAAGCCTTTTCGCTTTCTTTGATCTTAGTAACCGGTGAGATTTCCCAGGTATGTCTTTTTTTAGGCTTTTTTATTTCTATTTTATTCTTTTTCATCACGTCACCAAAAAAATCCCTCAAATCAATTAAAGAAAACTGTTCTCGTTGGTAATGGACACCCTGTCCATTACCATAAAGCATCACGGACCCATACGGGCAAGCTGAGGGCGTCCGTGACGAACAAGAGATTTTACTAAAATTAATTAAAGAAAACTATTCTTTTTGTCAATTAGAAATATAAATGGAGTGCAAAAACTTGTTTTCGCGAATTCGTCATTCTTCATCCGTCATACGTCATTCTTTATCCGTCATTCTTCATTTTTTAATTGATTTTTTGCTTGACTTTTGAGGGGGGAAAGGTTTAATTTTAAACCTAAACGAACAATGTGAAAAAAAATGATTAACTTTAAAAGAAGGGAGTAAATAGGCAATGCGTCTATACTTCTGAATTGGAATGCTATCAGCAATGCGATTAAGAACAAAAGATGCAAAACCGTGGCTCTTCTTCGTGAACAGTCTTATGTCGTGAAATGGAGATATTTCTCATTTTCCGGCCTTAGGAGATGAAATAATGGAACAGGCTATTCAATTATTTGGATATCTAATACTTACTTTTTTGGGCATCGTGGCACCAATCATGGCAATTTTGTTATCTGTATTTAATGAGGGGATATTGAAGTTAACTACCCAATATGAGAATGAAAAAGCCCAAAGTGAAGCAAATATCAGAGAACAAATGAAAGGTAAAGAAGAAGCAAAAGGGTTAGATATAGCAAAGATAGAGCAGAGTTTAAAGGAACTCAAAGCAATCAAGAAAAGCGCCAAAATTAAGCTATCTTTTCTAAATCCTAAAAGGGTAGTATCACGCGTATTTATATTACTCCTCATTTCTTTTCTAGGAGTGATACTATCCCTTTTGAGTGATAGTAACAGTTATATCTGTTATGCGTCTGTCCTAGTAAGCATAGCATGTTTCTGTTATGCTCTATTTATTCTTTGGAAATTACTGGGCGTTGTAATTGAAGTAAGAAAAACCATAGACGAAGAGAAGAGAGATATATATATGAAAACAATAGAAAGAGATATGAAAACAATAGAATTATTATCAGCATTAGTGCGGAAGGAATCACAGTACTTTTTAAAGAATGTTTATATAGCCATAGATGACAAGAAAATTAAAGATAACGCAGGTGAAATTACAATGTCTGCCTATAAGAAACAAGAACTAAAAATCGGAATAATAAATAGTGAACTCCGAATGGCAAAGAATATAGAAATAGGTTTTACTTTCCCATCTGATTTTATTGTTGAAAAAACAGCTTACTATTCAATTTTTACTAGTAAAACAAGCCAAGTTGTTCGTTACAAATCAAGCTTTATCCATGGGAATACAGATCTAAAATTGAGCCCTTTAATTATTACACCGATTAAAGTAGGCGAGTATAAAATAGGAACCTTTATAAAAGCGGAAAATATTGAAACTATTAATCGGGATTTGAATCTTAAGGTTACTCCAGGCTGGCTATTTTCAGAAATATTCAAAGACATGCTCTCCAAACCATAAAAGGAGCAGAATGACGACTTTTAAAGTTACGAAAATAATCGATGGAGATACCTTTGAAGTATCGCCTAATTGGAAATTGAATAACCAAACGGGGAGTGTCGTAAGGGCAAATGGTTATGATACGCCCGAAGAAGGTAAACCAGACTATCAAACTGCGAAGGACAAACTTGAAAACTTAATACTCAATAAGGAAGTCGAACTCAACGACCCAATAAGGATTACTTATGGTCGCTTACTATGTGATGTTTATTATAAGGGGAAGAATATAGCTGATTATTTTACTGAATATCAGTAAAAGTAACCCCGATTTCTAAATCGGGGTTATCAGCACACCTTCAAAACCACCAAAGTGAAATCATCCCAGAAAGTCGCTCCTCTGGAGAAGTTGTTTACCTCTTTGACTAAAATATTTTTAATCTCATCTGCTGTTTGATGGCGGGAGGCCTCAAGTAAATCCAAAAGCCTCCTTTCCCCGAACTGCTCTTCAGATTTATTGAATGCCTCGGTTAAGCCATCGGAATAAAAGACTAAAATATCTTCTGAATCCAAAAACTTCTCACCTTTCTCATAAGTAGCAAAAGCAAAGGCTCCTAAGATCAATCCCCCCTCTTTTAAAAACTCGATTTCACCGGATTTACGCAAAAGCACTGGATAGTTATGACCGGCATTGCAATAACAAAGACTTTTTTTCTGCGGGTCGAATTCACCGTAAAACATAGTGGCGAACTTCTCGGTGGAGGTTGAGGAATAGATTAGCTGATTTACGTTAGATATTACAAGATTCGGAAGGGGCGAATTTTTCGCCTCAGCCCTTAAGGATGCGTGGAGCAGAGATACTAAAAGTGCCGCTGGGATCCCCTTTCCAGTGGCATCGGCTATTGCTATCCCAAATGATTCATCCCCAGTTTTTATGAAATCGTAATAGTCTCCACCAACCTGCCTGGCAGGCTGTATATATGCTGAGACCTCAAATCCCTTACCAGTTGGAAGGGTCTTTGGAAGAAGGGCAAGCTGAATCTGCCGGGCAACCAAAAGCTCCTCCTCTAATTTTTGCTTTTCTAAAGACTCCGCATAAAGCTTTGCATTGTCAATCGCCACAACAAGCTGATTAGCTAAGACATTCAACAAGGTCAAATCCTCATAGGTGAACCTGAAACGAGTAGCCTTCTGAGATAAGCCGATAAACCCAATAAGTTCTTCTTTCTGAGAAAGAGGAACCGCCAGATGCAATCCACCCTGGCCGAGCAGGCCCGGAAACAAAAGCTTACTCATGGGAGTATCATCTGTTTTTATCTCCAACTCATCAATATAAACCGGATTTTTTTTACCTTTTAAAGAAAGCAAAAATTTATCATCCTTCTCAAAATAGAATCTCCCCTCCTCAGCAAAGAGGACAAACTTACCTTCATTATCCTGATAAACACACAAAAAGACCTTTTCCACCAGCATATTCCTCTTCAAGGTATCAAATACCGTCTCCTTCAGCTGGTCGAAATCAAAAATTGTAATAATCTTTCTGCTGAAAGTCTCCATCATATTTCGGTAGTCAGAGGTATCTCTGATAAACATTCTCTTTATGAAATTATCCAGCTGACTCATTATAGGTTGAAAGAAAACCAGCGCTAAAATCACATAACTTATCTCTAAAATCGGTGTGGGACGCCCTAAGAAACCCTGGACTGCTTTTCCCAACTGAACCACAACCAAAAAATAAAGCCCGACTAAAAGACCCGAGGTCAAAGAATAGACCAAGCTTTGTCTGACCAAAAGCCTTATATCTAAAAACTGGTGTTTGATTATAGCCCAGGCAATAGAACTTCCTCCAACAACCAGTGCTGTGATTGTCAAAAAATATTTCAGGTTATCTGAGATTTTTATAGGGGTAAGAACCGGGATTATGAAAGCCAGAGCATAAAGCCCTGTAGCAGACCATATCCCCCGGACTAAAAATTTGACCTGACGCTTTAGCCTCTGAATTTTAACCTTTTTGTAACCGAGATAAAGAAAAAAGACTGCTAAAAAAAGGTAAATCAAATTGACAACCGAGAAGAACTGAAGATGAAAACTATACAAAACACCCATCAGGGTGGCAAAGATTTTAACCACAAAAGCAAAGGGTTCTAAAAGCCATCCAAAAACAAAACCTGTTTTCCAAGATTCTAAAGATCTAACCCAGCTATCCGGATCATAAAAAATTAGCATAAGAAAGATATGGAAAATGTGAGGTAAAAATAAAAGCCATTTAACCTTTGGAAAATCAAAAAGAAACTTTTTCTTTTCAGGAAAAACAAAGGAGAAAAGCAAAAGAAATGGGAAAAAAAGCTCCCACAGGTAAAAGATATTGGTGTAGAAAATCGATCGGGATATCTCCGGGGAGATGTCTTTAGCAATTGTTCCTAAAGCTCCCAATAAAGGTCCTAACCCAGCAAAAAAAAGCATCAGGCTGGTTATCCTGTTGATTTGGGCTTTGGGGTTCTCTCTGAAAATTACAACTGCCAAAAAAAATAGAAAGATACCACCAACTAAATAAATTGCTGCGACAATGGTTGAAAGGTTCAACTCAATCCACCCTTACTTTTTCAAGTATTTAACCATCTTGACAATGGTGCCGCCTTCCGGCTGGAAAATAAAGTTGACTTTATCCATCAAGGATTTTAAAATGAAAACCCCCCTTCCAACTTTTTTTAAAATATTTTCACCCTCTACCGGTGAGCTCAAAGACTCTGGGTCAAACCCATCTCCCTGATCTTCGACTGTGATCACTATCTTTAATTTTTCGATTTTTAAATCTATTTTGACCTTCTTCCCCCTATCGTTTTTATTTCCATGAACAATCGCATTGGTCACCGCCTCAGTAACGGAGATAGCCACATCAGCCAACTGGCTTTGATCCAGCCCGAGCTTTTTTAATTTTCCCTCAACGAACTCATCAACATCCCTAAGATAATCCAAAGAGCTTGGAACAGAGATTTTATTTTTCCCTTTTACGATTTTTCCCATTTCTTTTCCTAAAGAGAAAAGGTAGGCTTGTGACCTACCCCATCCAATCTTTTTTTTAAAAAATTTGCCAGATGAAATTATTTGAAGCTCTCAATTGCCTTCTCCAAAGAGTCGAATCTTTCGAAAACAGTGAGCAACCTGGTTATTTCCAGAAGCTTCTCGATTTTCTCAGTTACGTTTGCAAGCTTGAGTTCCCCCTGATTGTTGCGTATGGTGGTTAAAGCGGAGATCAGAATTCCAAGTCCAGTGGAGTTCATCCAGTCCACTTTAGATAGATCGATTACTATCCTTTTTTTATTCTGAGAAATAAGATTACGAAGCTTATCGTGTAATTCGGTCGCATCCGGTCCGCCCATAATTTTCCCCTGAGGAGAGATCACCACCACACCTTTTTTCTCACTGATAGTAAACTCCATAAGAAATCCTCCTAAAATATGAACCTTTTTAAATTCTACGAAGGAAAAAAAATTGCGTTTCAACAAAAAAATAAAGCCACCACAGATGACTTTTCGAATTTTGGGATAAAATATTTTGAACTCTTATTTGAACAAAGCTTTTATTTTACCCCAGGTGGTCAATTTTACATTCAGGGAGGAAACAGTTATTTTTTGTCTTATTGTGCCAGAAAAAGCTTTAATCGGGGGGGTGGCTTTTTGCCCATTGACCTTCAAAACTATAATATCATCCTCTGACCATCCATCCTTTTTCTGAGTATCTGGGTCATCCTTTGGTATACATAGAGAATATTCGCCATCTTCTGTGGTGGTCTGGGCTACTAGATTATTATCTATATATGCGGTTACTTCATATCCATCCTCAGCTGGCGCACCCCGGTAGTCTACTTCACCCCACAGACAACAAAAAGAGGACTTATGTTGAGCAAAAAGTGTCCCTGAAAAAAGAAAAAGAAGTATCAAACTTAAAATTGAAAGAACCTTTATTTTTCCCCCGCTCAAATTTGAACCCCTCCGCTATTTTCTCTTCATTTTATGTTTTTTCTCGGATTTGTCAAGTAAAAAATTTAATTTTTTTTAAATTAAATCTGGTTAATCAGGGCAAAGGAGAGATGTTCTAACTCCATTGCCATGTTCACTGTTCTTAAAAAGACTTGATCTGGAACTTTTATATTAGCTGGGGCGAAGTTTAATATAGTTCTTATACCTGCTTTGACAACCTGGTCTACAACTTTTTGGGCTTGGTCTGCTGGAACTGCTATTATCACCATCTCGATTTTACTCTCCTTCAATTCTTTGACCAAATCTTTCACATCCTTAATTATAATCCCCTTGTGATTTTTCCCTATTTTCCTTTGGTCGTTATCAAATAAAAGCTTTATTAAAAATCCCTGTTTTGCAAATTCTTTGTATGATACTAAAGCGGAGCCCACATTTCCAACGCCGATCAAGGCGACCTTCCAGGTTTTGTCCAACCCAAGAATCGAGGCGATCTTTTCTTTCAACTCCAATACCTTATAACCTAACCCTCTTGTTCCAAAGCTTCCAAATAAAGACAAATCTTTTCTTACCTGAGCCGGGGTGAGCTTTTCTATTTTTGCCAACTCTTTTGAAGAAACAGTAACGTATCCTTCTTTTTCCAATAAGCGGAGCACACGATAATATCTCGAAAGCCTCTTTACCGTGGATTCTGACACTTTTCTCACAAAAATTTATCCTTTCTTAACCTTGTGAACTCTTTCACAATTATGAAGGAAAAAGTTAAATTGTCAAGGGAAAAATGGCAGTATTTTACACTGAAGAGAAAAGATTACCAACAGATGAAATGGACTACAAAAGATTGTATCCAACATTTGAGTTTCTGGAGTGTAAAGCTTCAGCTTTACCTTATGGAGAAATAATCTTTTTTATCATAGGGCAGGGCATTTAGCCCTGCCACAAATTATCTTTTGAAATTTTTTTATGAAACTTTCCTTTATCTTCTGAGTAAAACACAAATGAGAGGAAAACCTCACCTCTTTTTATAGCTGCATTCCTCCTTTTTCAAGGCTGCCTCGCTTTAAAAGGCAGCCTTTTGCAATTGACAAATTAGATTCTAAAGCGTAATCGGAAAAAAGACAAAAGTTAAAAACAGATTTTATAAAACAGGATACCAGTTTTTTTAAAATATCTTCCCCACTACCCAGATTATAATAAAAACTGAAATCAAAGAGTTCAAGATAACCAACAAAGAATACTTGACATCCCTTTTGGATATATCCTTTTTGAAAGAAAGATTGGTCAGCAAAAAATTAAATCTTTTACCGGTTCTTTTAACAGATACTTTCTGCCAGCCTAAAAGGATTAGTTTTAAAATAAAAATAAATAACAAAAAAATAAGGGCTATCTTTAGCCCATCCACCCCGGATGATTGAAACATAATTTTTGAACTAAACTTTCCAGAGTATAAAAACTGTAAACTAAAAAAACTCTGACTACTGCCTACCTCCTACAATATCTCTTTTCCCAAATCTCAGCTCTCGAATCTCTATTCTTCTTCAGCTTTCATAACCCTGGCGATATCTACCACCTTATCCCCTTCATCTAAATTTATCAGCCTCACACCCTGAGTCGCTCTTCCAATCGCCTTAATCTGTTTAGCAGGTTGTCTGATTATCTTTCCCTTCTGAGTTATAATCAAAAGCTCATCCTCATCCTCAACCATCTTGATAGCAACAGCTTTTCCATTCCTTTTGGTTGTCCTTATGTTTATTATCCCCTTTCCCCCACGATTGGTTATTCTATAATCAGAGACATCGGTTCTTTTACCATAGCCGTTCTCAGTGATAACTAAGATTTTTGTATCTTTTTTAATGATCTCCATTCCAATAACAAAGTCCTTATCCGAAAGATTTATTCCTCTAACTCCATAAGCATTTCTTCCGGTGGGTCTGATTTTGATCTCAGGAAATCTTATAGCAACCCCACCTGTTGTGGCTAAAAGTATATCATAGGTCCCATCAGTTATCGTCGCTTCAATCAACTGATCATCTTCAGGAAGATTTATTGCGATGATCCCTCCCTTTCGAGGATTGGAAAAAGCATCCAGCTTTGTCTTTTTTATCACTCCTTTTTTAGTTGCCATCACAACAAAACGCTTCTCATCGAATTTATCCACCGGAACAAAAGCAGTTATGTTCTCATCTTTACCTAAATCCAAAAGGTTAACTATAGGCTTCCCTTTTGTCAATCTCCCCCCCTGTGGAATCTCATAAACCTTTAGCCAGTGGCATCTGCCTTTGGTAGTAAAGAAAAGTATATAATCGTGGGTGAAGGCGATAAACAGATGTTCAACAAAATCTGTTTCCTTGGTCCCAATCCCTATAACTCCCTTTCCACCTCTGGACTGACGCTTGTAAGCATCGACACCCAGCCTTTTTATATATCCCTGATGAGTGATGGTTATCACCATATCCTCCTCAGCTATCAAATCCTCTAAGGTGAACTCCTCCTCCTCCTCTTTTATCTCAGTCCTTCTCGGGTCCGCATATTTTTTCTTTAACTCTAAAAGCTCCTCTTTTATAAGTTGCATCCTTTTGACTTTGCTTTCGAGAATCCCTTTAAGTTGAGCAATCAATTTTATAAGCTCTAAGTATTCATCCTCAACTTTTTTCCGCTCAAGCCCGGTAAGCCTCGAAAGCCTCATATCCAATATCGCCTGCGCCTGGATCTCAGTTAATTCGTAATTTTTTATAAGTCCCTTTTTAGCATCATCGGGGGTTTTTGATCTTCTAATCAATTTTATTATCGCATCTAAATACTTTAAAGCGATTTTAAATCCCTCTAAGATGTGTGCCCGCTTCTCCGCTCTTTTTAATTCGAATTTCATCCTTCTTGTGATAACCTCATGGCGATGTTCCAAAAAGTGCGAAAGAAGCTGTTTTAAGGTCAAAATCTTTGGCTGACCATCAACCAGAGCTAAAAGTATTACCCCGAATGTGCTCTGCATTTGAGTTTGCTTGAAGAGCTGATTCAAAATCACCTCAGCCGGAGCATCCCTTTTTAACTCAATCACAATCCTCATCCCTTCTCTGTCGGACTCATCCCTTAAATCAGAGATCCCTTCGATGACCTTATTGTTCACCAAACTTGCAATCCTTTCCAGAAGGTTGGATTTGTTGATCTGAAAAGGTATCTCTGTTATTACAATCGATTCCTTTCCAGATTTTTGCTTCTCTGCTTTTGCCCTTGCTCTTAAGATGATCCTTCCTCTTCCTGTCCTGTAAGCTTCTGTTATCCCCGAAGTGCCGTAGATTATTCCTCCGGTTGGAAAGTCAGGACCAGGAATAAAGTTTAAAAGGTCCTCATCCTCTGTTTCAGGCTCCTCTATTATGTTTACCAATGCATCTACAACTTCACCCAGATTATGGGGGGGAATGTTTGTAGCCATTCCAACAGCGATGCCGGAGGAACCATTGCATACCAAATTAGGGAACCTGGAGGGCAAAACCACTGGTTCTTCTCTGGTCTCATCGTAGTTGGGTTGAAAATCCACTGTATCCTTTTCTAAGTCAGAAAGGATCTCCGTAGCAAAGAATGAAATCCGTGCCTCAGTGTATCTCATAGCTGCCGGAGCATCTCCATCGATGGACCCGAAGTTTCCCTGCCCATCCACCAAAGGATATCTTAAGTTGAAATCCTGAGCCATCCTCACTAAAGTGGGATAGACCACCTGTTCGCCATGGGGATGATAATTACCCGAGGTATCTCCGCAGATTTTAGCACACTTCCTGGGAGGTCTCTCAGGGGATAAACCCAAATCGTTCATCGCCACTAAAATCCTTCGCATCGATGGTTTTAAACCATCCCTCACGTCTGGCAATGCACGGGAAGTTATAACAGACATAGAGTAGTCTATATAGGAGGATTTCATCTCCTCCTCAATATAGACCGGAACGACTTTCTCTTTGTTTCCTAACATTATTGTTGACCTTCAAATACCTTTATCTTCTCCCCTAAGCTCTTCTGCAAAAAAGAGGCAATTTTTATTACATTGATACCATCTTTTCTTTTGATTTCTACGTCAAAGCGACCTGTTGCCTCTTTGCTTTTATTAAATGCCCAATAAAGATTCCTCATAGATATTTTGGAAAATTTCCTTGCCTCTGCATAAAATTTCCAAAAAGAATTTAGTATTCCAATACTTGAACGAGGAAGTCTTTCTTTTTTTAGGATAAGCAAACCTCTTAAGGAAAGTTCCAACGAGTGATACCCTGTGTATACAGCTAAACGAGCCAAGCCCACTTTTAGGCTTTCTTTTGAACCGTACAAATACTCTTTTGAAAGTTTAAAAAAATCTAATGCTTTGTATTTTTTCTCTAAAAGACTCATACTTGAGATCTTAAACGTTGTGTTTACTCAACTTTTAATTTAAAAAATTGTTAAATTATTTGTCCTAATAAACATACGCATTTATATAGGAAGATTTCATCTCCTCCTCAATGTAGACTAGAAAGATTTTCTCTTTGTTTTAATACATCTTTAAATATTAAAAAAAGGGGTTAGCTCTTTGTTTTGAGTTCTTCTGTAATCCTTTATGGAAAAGCTGAGCAAAAATAAATTTCTGCACTCCAAACCTATCGATCAAAATTTATTACATAGTTAAAATATCTTTAAAGTTTATTGAATTCCTCAATTGAGAGCTTAGCTTGATGAATCACAATGTTTCTCAAGGTTCCGATGGGGATATCTTTTCCATGAAGAGGCACCACCGCAATTCTTCCAGTCTTGGGATTTTTAAGAGAAACATGACTTCCTCTTTGATGGGTCCTTCGAAATCCGGCCTTTTCCAATTTTTTTATCACTCTCCTTGCCGAAAGAGCTTTTAATCTCTCTGACATTAAGATCTCGACGAAGTTTTTTTCGTCACATATAATTTTATGTAAGTTCCTTCAGTCCGAAAAACAGGCTTAGGGATAGGCCTTTTCTCCTTTTCAAGTGTTTCTAAATAACATAAAGCTGCCTCTTTAACATTTGCTTCCGCTTCAGCAAATGTATCACCAAAAGATGAAACATTATTCAATTCAGGAATGGTGGCTATTACCCTGCCCGTTTTTTTGTCCACTTCGTATTCAATCCTGAAATTGTACTCCTTTTTAGTCATGCTCTCCTTCCA
Source organism: Candidatus Zixiibacteriota bacterium (assembly GCA_030615745.1). Classification (GTDB taxonomy): domain Bacteria; phylum Zixibacteria; class MSB-5A5; order MSB-5A5; family SM23-73-2; genus SM23-73-2. The sequence continues at coordinate 25,927 of JAUWYR010000002.1, forward strand.
TATAAGTTATTTAAAAAAGGCAAAAATAAATTTTGCACTCCAAACCTATACATCCAGATTTTTCACGTACTTGGCATTCTCCTCGATGAACTTACGTCTCGGCTCAACCTGGTCTCCCATTAAAATGGTGAAGATGTGTTCTGCCTCCGCTGCATCCTCTAAGGTTATCTGCAAAAGTGTCCTGCTTTCCGGATCCATAGTAGTCTTCCATAATTGATCAGGATTCATCTCACCCAAACCCTTATATCTCTGAATAGTTACCCTGGTGTTTCCCACTTTCTTTAAGATCTTATCCCTTTCCTCATCTGAATAGGCATAATATTCTGTGTTCCCTTTTTTGACCCGGTATAAAGGGGGCAAAGCTATATAGATGTATCCCTGCTCGATAAGCTCCCTCATATATCTGTAGAAAAAGGTCAAGATTAAAGTTCTGATGTGGGAGCCATCGATATCCGCATCTGTCATTATGATTATCTTCCCATATCTTTTCTTTGAGATGTCGAACTCATCAGTTCCAATCCCTGTTCCCAAGGCGGTAACTATGGTTCTTATCTCCTCGTTGGAAAGGACCCGGTCAAGTCTTGCTTTCTCCACATTGAGGATTTTACCTTTCAGGGGTAAGATGGCTTGAAATCTTCGGTCCCTTCCCTGTTTGGCAGATCCACCAGCAGAATCACCCTCAACAATGTATATCTCACACTCATCCGGGTCAGTAGAAGAACAATCAGCTAATTTACCTGGAAGTCCGGTCGACTCTAAAGCACTCTTCCTTCTGGTAAGCTCCCTTGCTTTTTTTGCTGCCTCCCGGGAACGGGCAGCAGAGATAGATTTCTCAGTTATCCTTCTGGCAATAGCTGGATTCTCCTCAAAAAACTCAGATAGGTTTTCACACAAAACCGATTCAACAATCCCTTTGACCTCAGAGTTTCCTAACTTTGTCTTGGTCTGTCCCTCGAATTGGGGATCGGGTAATTTAACAGATAAAACAGCAGTCATACCCTCCCTGACATCCCCCCCCTCTAAAGAGAAATTAGAATTCTTTAAAAGATTATTTTTCTGGGCATAGGAGTTGATCGTTCTGGTCAGTGCTGTCTTGAACCCGACCAGATGGGTTCCACCCTCTAAGGTATTGATATTGTTAACATAAGAGATGATGTTCTCCACATAGGTATCTGTATATTGCAATGCTATCTCAATCTCTATGCCATTTTTTGTCCTCTGGAAATAGATCGGCTTGTGCAACCTCTCTTTGTTCTCATTAAGATAATCGAGAAAGGAGATAAGACCTCCCTTATATTTGAAGGTGTGCGATTTGCCGGTTTCTTTGTCCTCGATAAATATTTTCAAATCCCGGTTTAAAAAAGCAAGCTCCCTCATCCTCGCAGAGAGAACATCGAAATTAAAATCGATTTTCTCAAATATCTCTTTATCAGACAAGAAGGTCGTTTTAGTCCCGGTATGGTCGCTTTTTCCAATCACTTTTAACTCTGTTGTCGGTTTCCCCTTTTCGTATCTCTGATACCATCTCTTTCCATCCCGTAAGACCTCCACCTCACACCATTCGGACAAGGCATTAACCACAGAAACACCAACCCCGTGCAATCCTCCTGAGACCTTATAGGTTCTGTGATCAAACTTACCACCTGCATGAAGCATTGTCATAACAACCTCCAAAGCAGGCTTTTTCTGAGTGGGATGAATACCCACAGGTATGCCCCTACCATTATCCTCAACCACGACCGATTTATCCTTATTGATCACCACCTTGATCGAATTGCAATACCCAGTCATAGCCTCATCAATACTATTATCCACCACCTCATAGACTAAATGATGTAGACCCCTACCCCCGGTATCACCGATATACATAGCAGGTCTTTTGCGAACCGCCTCCAATCCTTTTAATACCTGAATGGTAGCAGCATCATATCTCTTGCTCTCCGATGTTTGCTCGTTGGGTACTATTTTTTCCATTTTATTTTTTCCCATAAAAGATTTTTTTAAACCTCAGAGTTAACAAAAACAATGTCTTTTATCAAATTTTTCTTAATATGCTGATTTAACCTATCTATTATATTTTTTTTTAAGAAAAAAAGCTCGTTTCTCCAGCAAGGGGATTTAACTTTTACAAAAAGAGTTGTCCCTTCGAATTTAAAAGCACTGCTTTGTGAGGCTATTTGTGGACCAACTATATCTTTCCAGAAAAGTAACGCCTTTCCTCCTAAAATTCTTTTTTCCAGGCCCCTCCTTTTTAGACTCCTCTGTAAAATTGACCCCAAAAGTTCTGGGCTTTTCTCCTTTTGATGTCCGAAGGACTCATAGAGCATATATCTAATCTATTAAGATTATACGTAAATAGCAAGTAAATTTTCTTTAATTTTTTGTATAAAAAATATCTGTCCTGCAGGGAAAAACAACCCCCTTCTGCCTAAAAATTAGAGCCTTAAATTAAAAATCCATATCTGCGTATGCCGAAGGTCAAGAGACATGCATCGGAGATCAAGAGATACGCATTCTACTCCACCAGCCTTAAAGGCATCAAAAGACAGAGATATTCCTCTCCCTCTTTTTGCGGAACAGAATATATAATTCCTGCAGATACAGAAGTGGACAGCTCAAAAGTTACCTTCTCTCCTTCCATCTGCTTCAAAACATCCAGCACATAGTTGGCGTTGTATCCTATCTCCATATCTTCCCCTGTATACTCACAGGGGATAGTCTCTTTTGCCTCACCCCCAAGATCAAAATTAACCGAGGATAGTTCTAAACTCCCTCCACTTGCCCCGGCACCCCTTTTTAAACCAAACTTGACTTGATGAGTCAAAGTATTTGACAAAATTGCAACTCTTCTAACCGTGCTGGTTAAACTCTCTATATCTGCCACAAGTTTTTTGTCGTTATCCTTGGGTATAACCTGTTCAAAATTAGGATAAGGACCCTCAATCAAACGTGAAGATAAAATAACATCCTCGAGAGAGAAAATGATATTATTCTCACCAAATATAATCCCCACATCATATTCTTCTTCACCGATGAATCTTGTCAGAAGGTTTAGAACTTTTGGTGGTATGATCACATCCTCATGCATACCTTTTAGCTTTTTATTAATCAAAGAGATCTTTGCCAACCTATGACCATCAGTTGCAACCATCTCCATCCTGTCTCCTTTGGTTCGCCACAATACTCCATTCAAAGCCGGGCGAGTCTCATCAGTTGATACTCCAAATATAGTCTTTCTGATTAAATTAGTTAGGTCAGCTCCGTTAATCTTTATCTGTTTGGCTAAGTTCACCTGGGGCAATTTTGGAAAATCATCTTTGGGAAGACCTGATATTTTGTAAACTCCCTTTCCGAACTTGATCTCAACACGCGTATCAGTCGAACTCACCTCGATCTCTGTCTCAGGGGCTTCCCTCACAATATCTGCGAACACTTTTGCCGGAATTGTTATATTCCCTAACTTCTTAACATTTACAGGTAGGGTCTTTATCACAAAAGTGTCCAGATCTGTAGCAGCTAACCTAAGTTTTCCAACACCTTTTGTATTATCAGTCTCAAGCAAAATATTTGACAATACTTGAAGCGTAGTCCTGGTTGGAACTACACTTAATACACTTTGGAGCGCTTGTAATAGTTCACTTTTTGCAACAGAGAATTTCACTTTATCCTCCTTATAATTTTAAATTTTTAACTTTAAATTTTAAATTAATAGTAATAGCTGTGTTAAAATGTTAACAAAGTAATTCAATTTCCTTTAACTTTTTTTCTCATTTGAGATTAACTTCATCACCTGACAGTTTTTTTATGTTAATAAGATATTGAAATATATAACTTTTTTCAACAAGAATTAACTAATTCTATTTTTAAACAGACCTTCCACATTTTTTTAACCTATTTATCCATATAAGGAATTTATAATTTCATCAACTTTAAGTTTGAAATCTTGGTCCTTTTTAATATTTTCTGCAACAAGATTACATGAGTGAATTACAGTTGAATGATCCCTTCCACCGAATTTAAGACCGATAGACTTCAAGGAGAAATCAGTAAGATTTCTACAAAGATACATCGCCACCTGCCTGGCCCAGCAGATCTCCTGAGTCTTTCTTTTGGAACATAAAAGTTCTGGAGACAGCTTAAAATATTCACCGACCTTTTTCTGAATATCCTCAATCGATATTTTTTTACTCTCATTTCTTATAGTATCTTTCAAAACATCCTTTGCTAATTCCAAAGTAAGCTCTTTTTGGTGAAGAGAACAATAGGCTAAAAGGCGTATCAATGACCCCTCCAGTTCCCTTATATTGGAGGTTACATTGTCAGCTAAAAAACCAGCGACATCATCAGGTATAGTTATATTATCAGACTCAGTTTTCTTTTTAATTATAGCTATTCTTGTTTCCAGATCAGGTGGTTGGATGTCGGTCACCAGACCCCAGCCGAATCTTGAAAGAAGCCTCTCTTCTAATCCTTTGATCTCTTTGAGTGGTCGGTCTGAGGTTAAAACGATCTGCTTACTACTCTGGTATAGTGCATTAAATGTGTGGAAGAATTGAACCTGAGTGCTCTCCTTTCCGGTGAAGAACTGAATGTCGTCCAAAAGCAGGAGGTCCACACTTCGATAAAAATGGACAAAATCCTGAAGGGTTGATGCCCCAATTGATGATATGAAGTCGTTGGTGAACTTCTCGCTTGTGACATATAAAACCTTTGCATCTTTTTTAAAATCTTTCACAAAATGTCCAATAGCCTGAACCAGATGTGTCTTGCCCAAGCCAACACCTCCATAGATGTAAAGTGGGTTGAATTTGGTTTTTCCTGGGGCTTCAGCAACTGCCATAGCAGCCGCGTGTGCAAACTGATTGTTCTCCCCTACAACGAAGCTCTCAAAAGTGTATTTTGGATTTAAGATTGTGCTTTGCTCGGAAGATAGATTTAAATCCCTTTTTTTTGAATTAAAGGATATCTCTGTTTGATGACCTCCTAACTCATTTCTTATGCACAAAGATAGGTTCAATTTTTCATTAGTTATCTTTTGGACAGCTTCCTTTATCAAATGTGAATAATGTTCCTCAAGCCACTCAGCAACGAATTTGTTCGGGACTGCGACCTTCAAAGAACTGTCATTGCTTGGAAGCCCTTTAGTGGGCTTTAACCAGGTTAGAAAGCTTTGTCTCTTTATCTTGGTGCTCAAATAATTAAGACATTCATCCCAGATTTTCACACTGTCTATAGGCATAGCGAACTTCTTTTAAAGTTAAACTTAAATATCGACACCTTTTCCACAATTGTGGGGAAAAGATAACTCTTTTATTTACATATAATTAGGTGATTCTATTTAGAAAAATAAAAAGTTTTCCACAAAAGAGTTACAAATCAGGCAAATTTTATCTTTTGTGGCACAACCACTTAAAAAACCACCCTCGACTTTCCACATCTTATTAACAGACTTTAACTTACACTCATCTTTTCACAAAGGTAAATCCGAAAAAACTTTTGTCAAGAGATTTTATTAAATTACTTTAAAAAAATTTTAACCTTTTAAGAAAACAACTGTTAGAAAGCCCACGAAAAAATATTTAAATAAAAACATTTTCACTTTTAAAAAATTCAAAAAAAAGAAAAAACCCAATCCATCTTCTTAGAAATTAAAATGATATAGTTTTGGCTTTTCAAAACATTATTAATATAACTAATAAAGCTTCATTTTCAAAACTCCATTAAAAGAGTTTTTTCGATTTTGCTGATTAGAGTATCTCCATTGTGCAGAGAGCACTTACATCGTCCCTCTCTGGTTCGAATTCCGAGCTCGTCGAGTATTAGTTGGATGCTTATCAGATTTTTTAGTTTTCTAAATCAATCTTCATTCAAAATCTGTTTGATCTGCGAGATAATCACAGGTTTCATTTTCTCGATCTTATCCCGCAAGTTTTTTTCTTCTTCCAGGTCATCGTAATTGGGAACAAAGGTCACTTTATAGCCATTTTCTTCTTTAGTGACGGGAATCTGCAGAATAGCCATCTTTCACCTCCCTTCTTTTGTTTTTTGCTTTAATTTTTGAACCACAAAAGTTGCTGATTTCAGGGATTGGAATGCCTCAAAAAGTCTTATTGTGGAGACAGTTTGTGATCCGTTGTAGAATCCCAGGATTACCTCTTGGGAGGGAGCAGGTTCAAAAATGAAGGTCTTTCGACCCGCTCCATTATCTTGGATATCCTTGAGAGTGGAATATCCTGAGGCGATTAAAAAAGAAGCGAAAAACAAGTCGGTGGTCTCGTAATGGTTCATATCATCTTTTGTTTTTCTTCATCACGTTCATCCTGCTTTCAAAAACAAAAAATCCCTGTAAAGATTTTATAATCCTTACAGGGAAAAATCTATAGCCCCTCTTGTGAAAAGTCAAAGACGCTACAAGATTCTTAGAGAATCCCCAGGAAAATCAAACTGCTTTTATATTTCCTCCTTTTCGACCTTGTCAAATGCCATGAAAGGATATCTGCGACTGCCTTTCACCTTTGGCACCATTACCATGTTCTTAATGTCCTTTTCCATCCGCTTTATTGCCTTCTTTATGACATCCACAAAAGGAACCGGAGATTTCATCACCTTTCCTCTTTCGTTTCTGCTCTGGCCAGTGATATAAAAGCTTCTCTCATCTTCAAAGTCCTGTGCGTATTTTGGAGACAGAAAACCAGATTTTACTTCTCTAATCAAGGCAAAATCATCTAACTCTTTCCCTTTCCTATCTTCTTTGCTGATCTCTTTCTTAATTCCTCTGATAACCAACAAATCGATATCTTCAGGATGCAATTCAGCCCAGATTTTGGCTATTTCTGATGGTCTGAGTTTGCACTCTTTAGCCAAATCGTACCAACACAAATCTCTATTAAAATTTGTTCTACCTTCCCTTTTGCCCCAGAACTCATTTTGCAATTCCTCAATTCTTTTCCATTTCGCTCGAATATCTTCGAGCGTTGTCCACTCGTTTATACGTATCTCAAGCCATATTCGCCCCGTTTCGTCGTTCCAAGTATACCTAATTTCTGCAGGATCGCTCAGATAAATAGACAAAGAATCGATCTTTCCGTCCCACCTGTGACCGATATCCCAACGTCTGCAGAAGTCTTCCCATTTGAAAGTGTATTGTTGAAACACTATACCTTTGTTCCAAATCCTTTCATGCAAATTCCTAGGGTTGTAATACTGTTGACAGTCTAGATCTTCAGCGTCTTTAAAATATCTGTCCTTTGGCTTCCGGCCTCTGCATTTCCTGGTCTTGGGATAGTCTAATCTTAGCCATAGATTCTCTTCAGACTCTTCTTCGAGTTTCTCCCTATAGCGCAAATCATAGTGAAACTTCTTCAATTCAAAAAAAGTGCCTCCTCCCAATCTCTTGGCAATCCCCTTTAATTCCTCCAGAAATGTCTTATTTCTTGCTAACAACTCCGCCCGTTGAACTCTTTTATCAGAGATTTGGCGATGTTTTTCCAATATCTTCTTTACTTTCTCGTCCACCTTTTCCTCACATTTTCAATACCAAAATATAGCAATTCAAAACCCAAAAATCAACTAAATTTGTTGAAGTGACCGACCTATTTTCCCATAAAAAGAGAACAAGGCGAAAGCATAATCCCAAAAATCGCCTTTGGAAAATCTAAGGATAAGACACACAAAGGGGTTCCTTTGTCCCTGTTGATAGGGGTATGGGGTGGGCATACCCCCTACCCCCCTGTTTCAATTTTGTTTCAAATCCACTTATGTTTTCTTACGTTTTTATGGGTTATGGTGGGTTCAGTGAATATAAGCTATCTTATGTCTTTCTTTCTAACAGCAAGCAATTCGAGAACTTGAGATGCCCCCCCTTAATTTTCCTTGACTAAAAAATTGAATGTTTTATTTTAACTTTCGTAGTCAAAAGGAGATGAAAGATGAAAAGAACTTATCAACCTTCGAGGATCAAAAGGCTTAGAGACCATGGGTTCAGAAAAAGGATGTCAACCAAAGGGGGAAGGAAAATCTTGAATAGAAGAAGGGCTAAAAAAAGAAAGAGACTCACTGTCCAAGTCACCACAAAAAGATGATGAAATCCGAAGGATTCATAGAAAAAGAGGGCTTTCCTAAAGAGATAAGGATTAAAAAGGATTTAGAATTCAAAGAGGTCATAAAAAAAGGGGAAAAGAAAATTGGAGAAAAATTAATTTTATTCATACTTAAAAAAGATAACACTTCTTTGAAGTTTGGTATAAGGGTCGACAAAACCATTAAAAAAGCTACGAAAAGAAACAGAATAAAAAGGATTATAAGGGAGATTCTGAGAAAGAGCAAGGATAAATTTTTACCTGGTGAGAGGGTAGTGATTGTCTATAAATCTTTGGAAGAAAACGTAAAATTAAAAGAGCTTCAAAAAGATTTCGATAATTTAGTCGGTATCGATCAAGAGATGAGATGAGAAATTTTAAATTTAAAAAAGCCTTGATGGTTTTTATTATTACATTGATAAAGTTTTATCAGATAAGCTTTAGATTCCTTTTTCCCCCCAGCTGTAGGTTTTATCCATCTTGCTCCGAGTACTCTATTTCAGCTTTGAAAAAATATGGTTTTTTAAAGGGAGGGTGGCTGGTGGTAAAAAGAATCATCAGGTGTAATCCCTTTAATCCGGGCGGATATGACCCAGTATAAATTTTTAAGATAAAAATCGGTATCGATCAAGAGATGGACAGAAGAACCCTTTTAGCTTTTATATTAATCGGACTTATTTTAGTCCTTTACCCTTTATATGTCGACCTTATCACTGGCGGGAAAAAAAGGACCTTGCCAGAAAGAAAAGATAGGGTCGAGTATGATACCACCAGTGCTGTCATAGACACATTTCCCGGAGAAGAGATCGCTGAAAGGGAGTTAGCTTTCCCTTTTGTGGAAGATACATCTTTGGAGGAGAAAAAAGTTTTGGTCGAAACCGATCTATACGAGGCTGAGTTTACTACCAGAGGGGGTAACCTTGTTCGCTTTATCCTCAAAAAATATAAGTATTCAGATGATAGTAATATCCAGCTTGTTCCTCAAAATCGATTCGAAGCTTTAAACATTGAATTTCCAGATGCGGGGATTGATTTCTCAAATTTGGTTTTTCAGGTCGAAAAAGAAAATGTCTTTGTGAATGAAATAAACCTAAAAGATTCTTTAGTATTCATACACAAGACTTTTGATGGCGTTCTTTTTAAAAAAAGTTTCATTTTTTACCATAATAAATACCATATTGACTTAGAGTTCGAAAGCTCTGGTCTTGATATGGGAAGGCACTATCTTTTGAGCTGGAAGCCCGGGCTACAGGTTACCGAGAAAAATTTCAAGGAAGATTTGGGACATTTTGCAGCTTACGCCAAGATGGGAGATGAAATAGCTAAAATAAACAAATTCAGACAGCCTAAGGGTTCTTCTGTTGGAATTTTAGATGAGTCTCGTTCTGGAAAGACCAAATGGATTGTAACCAGAAGTAAATACTTTTTAGCTTCGATCATACCTACATCGAAGGTTGCCTCTGGTTTTGTGGCTAAAGGGGAAAGGGAAAGAGAAGTTGAGGATGATGTCACTCTGGAAAGCAAAAGAATAGGGGTAGCTTTAAAGATGCCTATAGAACAGAGAGACTATTTGAAAGATAGCTTTGTGGTTTATATTGGTCCACTCGATTATCATATTTTAAAAGGGTATAAGATTGGACTGGAAAATATCGTGGATTTGGGCTGGAAAATCATTCGTCCGTTTTCTATTTTTGTTTTGTGGATTTTTTCAAATCTTTTTAAGATCTTAGGTAATTATGGACTGGTGATTATCTTTTTCACTTTGGGGATGAAGGTTTTGTTTCATCCTTTGACTCGTAAATCGGTCAAAGCCACCCATAAGATGCAGGAGATTCAGCCCCTTATGGCTCAGCTTAAGGAGAGATATAAAAAAGACCCTCAGAGGCTCAATAAGGAGATGATGAAGCTTTACAAGGAGCGAGGGGTCAATCCTCTTGGGGGGTGTTTGCCCCTTATTTTCCAGATGCCTTTATTCTATTCTCTTTTTGTGGTCTGCAGGAGCACAATTGAGTTAAGAGGAGCTAAATTTATTTTCTGGTTAAAAGACCTCTCCCAGATGGACCCCTATTATGTTCTTCCTATTGTGATGGCTGTTACGATGTTTTTGCAACAGAAGATGACCATAAAAGACCCGAAGCAGATGGCTTTGGTCTATTTTATGCCCATTTTGTTCTTTTTTATGTTCAAAAGTTTTCCCGCGGGGCTGACTTTGTACTGGACCTTTTTTAATATATTTTCCCTTGTCGAACAGTATTATATAAAATGGAAGACCAAGCCTCAGCCAGCTCCAGTGTAATTACAAGGAAATGAAAGAGTCTTTTAGTTATATTTCCCAAAAAGATGATACCATAGTGGCTATAAGCACCCCATTAGGCACAGGTGGATTAGGTGTTGTCAGAATCAGCGGCAAAGAAACATTTTCTATAGCTGTGCTCCTGCTGGATGTTATCATCCAGCAGGACGGGAAGACGGATGATAACATCCGTCCAAGAGCAGAGATTTTGGGATATTAAAAGACTGGAATTTGATTGAAGGGATAAATAAATGTCGAATCGAGTTTTAACTAAAAGTAAAATCTCTATAACACCAAAAGTTAAGTATGAGGAATACCTTCTTATAAATGGGAAAAGACAAGTTTTAGTTGAACGGGTAAATGATGGCTCGATAATTAAACGTTTTGACAAGACTCCTTTACCTGAAAAAGCTACTGATGTTATCTGCCCGCATTTTCTTGAGTTGAAATGGGCTTACGGTTGTCCTTTTGATTGTAGCTGGTGCTATCTTAAAGGGACCTTCAGATTTAGACCAGAAGGGATAAAACCAGCATTTAAGCCTCTGGAGAAAATTAAATCACATGTTGAGGCTTTTCTCGAACAAGTGGATACCCCGGAGATACTTAATACCGGTGAGATTGCAGATAGCCTGATGAAAGAGGATAAAATCTCTCCTTTCTCTAAGTTTATCATCTCAATGTTTCAAAGACAAAATATTCATAAGGTTCTTTTTGTAACCAAATCAACTAATATAAAAAATCTTTTAGAGATATCCTCTAAGGGACAGGTTATAATAAGTTTTAGCCTGAATGCAATACCTGCTGCGGAGAAGTGGGAAAAGAAAGCACCCCCTGTTAGCAAAAGGTTGGAGGCGGCAAGTAAACTTTACCAGGCAGGTTATGAAGTAAGAATAAGGATCGATCCCATTGTGCCGATTGATAATTGGCAGAGGTATTATTTACAACTCATAGATAAGATATTCTCAAAATTCAAACCATCACGAATTACCTTAGGAACTTTACGAGGACTTCAAAGCACACTTAATGGTACAAAAGACCATTCTTGGGTACATTTTCTAAAGGAAAAATCTAACTGGGGAAAGAAGATTGACTTTACTACAAGATACAACTTGTATAAAACCATAATGAAACACCTTAGGGAAAACTTGAGCTACTCCGAGGTTGCCTTATGCAAGGAAACAATGGCAATGTGGGGAAAATTAGGAATGGACTGGCAAAACATAAGGTGTAATTGTATCTGGTAGGAGTATTTCTTGAAGAACAGAAACGAGTATAACCTTCATCGACGACCCTTTTCACTGCGTAGATAATCAAGAGAGCTTTTAGATAAATCAAAAAAGAAATTGAAGAGTTTATTGAAGAAAAAGATAATTAAAACATCTCCTGATCAGCGTTTTTAATGCAAGAGAACCAAATGAAAAAAAATTTCAAGTCGACATCTCTGGATGAAGATACTATTGCTGCTATCTCCACACCACTGGGAGAAGGTGGATTAGGTGTTGTCAGGATCAGCGGCAGGGAGGCTTTCGTGATAGCTGATAAGATATTCAGGGGTAAAGTTAAGCCCTCAAAGGCACCCTCCCACACAGTTCACTATGGTAAGGTGGTTGTTCTGAATACAGATGAGGAGATAGATGAGGTTTTGTTAACTGTTATGCATCCGCCTAAAACTTATACTAAAGAACCTTTGGTGGAGATAAGCTCTCATGGAAGTTCTTTTATCTTGTATAAGATTTTAAATCAGGCAAAAGAGGCTGGAGCAAGATTGGCCAATCCGGGAGAGTTCACCTTAAGAGCCTTTTTAAATGGGAGAATTGACTTAGCTCAGGCTGAGGCAGTGGCTGAGTTGATAAAAGCTAAGACTGATTTGAGTCTGAAAGTTGCTCTTTCACATCTCAAAGGAGAGCTATCTTTTAAACTCAATTCATTTCGAGAAAATCTGATTGAGATCTTAGCTAACTTAGAAGTTCAGATCGACTTTCCTGAGGAGGATTTAGAGCCAAAGGATAAAGAATATATCTTAAAAGAGTTAGATAATATCAAAGGTGGTATCGATAAGTTATTGGATACATACGATGAAGGCAAGATTCTAAAGGATGGATTAAGGGTAGTGATAGTTGGAAAGCCGAATGTTGGTAAGTCCAGCCTTTTGAATGCTTTATTAAAGGAGGAAAGGGCAATTGTAACACCAGTTCCAGGAACAACAAGGGATGTGATATCAGAAGATGCTAATTTCAAAGGTGTTCCAGTAAGACTTTTTGATACAGCTGGTTTTAGAGTATCTAAAGATACAATTGAGGCAGAAGGGATAAAAAGGACAAAGCTTGAGATAGGAAAAGCAGATATGATCTTGTGGGTAGTGGATGCTTCCAGTGGTCTTGATAAAGATGAGCTCGAATTGGAAAAGCAGATCGAAAGTTTCAAGCATGTGGTGGTATTAAATAAGATAGATTTAGGCTCTGAGGATTCGATTTCAAAGCTTTTGGATAGATTTGAAAATAAAATCTACAAAGAAATATGCGCGATAAAAAGAGAGGGAATTGAAGATTTGATTGACGCAGTTGCAAAAGAAGCCATAACTTTTGATAGGGATGCAAATGGCGATGTGGTCTTATCCAATTTTCGTCACAAAGATGCTTTGCTAAGGTCAAAGGAGGGCTTATCAAAGGCAAAAAAATCTTTAACTGAAAAGTTAAGCCTTGAGTTTATTGCCTTAGATTTAAGAATAGCCTTAGATGCCATAGGTGAGATAATAGGAAAAACAGTAACAGAGGATATTTTGAATAAGATATTCTCAGATTTCTGCGTTGGGAAATAGAAGGGAATTACAGCGTTCAAATTTATCCAATAAGATGAAAAAGTTATGTTAAAAAAGATTGATCTCTTTATTTGCCTGATTATCTTTTTGCTTTTAAAATTTAACTTATGTTTTTCTCAAAATAATGTAATTGAGGATGGATTAAAACTATACGAAAAGCTTAAAGGTCTGAGTTTAGATGATTCGAAAATAGCAGAAGTAGTTGATTTATCTATTAAAAAAGATGTTGCTACTTTTAATTTAAATAGAGGGAAGATATATTTTTTAAAGCCTTTTTTGGAGAAAATCACAGGTTTTGTTTTCATCGGAGAGGGGACATTTGAGTTTACCCCGCCTACTGAGATCGAGAAATATCAATTGGAAAGGTTTACCAAAACAAGAAAGTTGAATCTGAAGTTTACCCAAGCTTATTTCAGATTTACAGACAACACCGTAGAGGAATTCGAAGGCAAATTACGATTAGCCTCAGGAGAGATTGAAAGTAGAGCAAAAAAGATTTTAAAGGATGGGCAAAAAAGGGCTTTGAGGAAATTAAAAGAGAATTTGAATGTTAGGATTTTAAAAGACCTTTGTGAAGAATCTTCAAATGGATTTTTCTACTGTGATATTTTTCCTAAAGATGAAAGTAGGGTGTTTTTCAGCTATTACCCAGATGAGTTTGAGGAAGTATTATTGAAAAGAGAGAGTCCGGGTGAAATAAGCCAGACAGATGTTGTTTGTTCATTTCATAAAAAATCCGAAGGACTCTTCGAGAAGGATTATGAGAAAAGATTCCCAACAGATGAAACGGATGAAACAGATGATAAGGATGAAATAAGGATTGAAAATTATAAGATGGATGTTAAGATAAAGGCTTCAGGTGAACTGGAAGCAGAGGTGGAGATAGCTCTTATCCCTCTTTTAGATGGGATTAGGGTTTTGAAATTCTATTTAAGTGATAAACTTAAAGTAAAAGAGGTAAAGGACGAAAATGGAGATTCTTTGGGTTTTATTCGTGAGAAAAATCTTTACGACCTTTTTGTGATTTTACAAAAGCCTTTGGAAAAAGAAAAAAAACTTAAGCTTTTCTTTAAATATTCAGGAGATGTCTTGGACCAGAACTGGTATGGGGATTATTATATAAAATCGACGACTTACTGGTATCCGAGGTATGGGTATTTTACCAGGTCAAGTTATGATTTAACTTTCCGAACGCCCGAACAGTATAAGTTCGTCTCCATTGGAAAGAAGAAAAAAGAGAAAAAAGAGGGTGAGTATCTTATAACTTCATGGAAAGAGGATTTTCCAGTATCAGTTGCATCTTTTAACATGGGTAACTTCGATATATACGAGATGAAACATAAGGGTTTGCCAGATGTGAAAGTCTTTTATGTAGAGGAAAGCCACAGGAGATTTACTCAGGATTTTAACAGATATCTGGCTAAGTATGATCTTTCAGCTGACATAATGACACGTGGCGCTCATATGAAGGAGAATATCGGTGCGGATGTTACAAACAGTATAAATTTCTTTCAAAAAACATATGGAAAGCTCCCCTTTTCCAAGATCGCGGCAACTGAGATCCCGGCATCTTATGGTCAGGGCTTTCCGGGTCTTTTACATCTTTCCTGGGGAAGTTTTCAAAAGGAGGAGGAGTTCAAGCTTGAAGCATTCAGAGCACACGAGGTCTCCCATCAGTGGTGGGGTCATATAGTTGGCTGGAAAACATATCATGACCTCTGGTTATGCGAAGGTTTTGCTGAGTATTCTGGTTTATGGTTTGCCCAGCTTTCAACCAAGGATAACAAAAAATTTTTCACGGAGCTCGAATCTTTTAGAAAGGATATTTTAGGAAAAGGGAATCCTTACTCAGATGGTTCAAAAGCAGGTCCTTTGTGGCTCGGATACCGGCTCGATTCCTCAAAATCAAAAGACTACGTAACCTTGGTATATGAGAAAGGTGCTTATATTTTGCATATGTTGAGGAATATGATGATCGATTTTTCAAATTTCAGCGATGATAAATTCAAAGACATGATGAAGGATTTTGTTAAAACCTATTATGGTAAAGATGCGAGCACCGGGGATTTCAAAAAGATAGTTGATAAACATACAGGCGAGGATATGTCCTGGTTTTTCGACCAGTGGGTTTACGGCACTGAGATTCCAAAATACACTTATTCATATTCAATAGACAATGTTGATAATAAATTTCAAGTTACCATCAGGGTTAAGCAAAAGAATGTTTCACCCAACTTCAAGATGCCGGTTCCTATTGTAGTTGTTTTTAAAGATGAATCATATTCTATATTCAGGATAATGGTTGACAAGCCAAAAGATGAGATTAAATTACCTTTGGTGGAAAAAGAGGTAAAAGAGGTTGTTTTCAATCCTTTTCATTCGGTTTTGTGTGAGGTGGAAAAAGAGTAGGTCAAAAACTTCTTATGTTAGTCAAGGGTGCTCTCACACTTGACCATATGAGGATCGGGGTAAGGTACCCCGATCCAACAAGAATGGACAGATAAGTCTTTAAAGTTGGTTCGGGAATTGCCTGTCCGGCCAGGAAATTCCCGAACCTAAGATTCCTGCGGGAAATCCCCCGCCTTTGGCGGGGTCTTGACGACAATTCCCGCAGAAACAAAACAAATTGTTTTAGGATTTCGTAGAGCATATTAAAACTCGCTAAGAAGTAATGATCACCTACGAGGAAAAATTTGACATAATAGTTGTTGGAGCTGGGCATGCAGGGTGTGAGGCGGCTTTGGCTTGTGCGCGGATGGGGTGCAAGACTTTGCTTTTGACCTCGAATAAGGAGACCATTGCCCAGATGTCCTGCAATCCTGCTGTTGGTGGACTGGCTAAGGGTCAGCTGGTTAAGGAGATCGATGCACTAGGCGGAGAGATGGGTTTTATAACTGATAAAGCAGGAATACAGTTCAAGACTTTGAATAAGAAAAAAGGACCTGCTGTTTGGTCTTCTCGGGCTCAATGTGATAGAGTCTTATATAGAGTTTATATGAGAGAATCCTTAGAAAATCAGAAAAATTTATGGCTTAAACAGGCGATAGTCACAGAGGTTCTTATTGATAATGGAAAGGCAAAAGGGATTTTGACAAATATAAATAGTGCTTATTTATCCGATGTTGTCATTTTGGTTTGCGGGACTTTTTTAAATGGATTGATTCATATAGGCTTAGAAAACTTCCCCGCCGGAAGGGCAGGTGAGTTTCCTTCTTTGACCTTATCAGATAAGCTTAAAGAATATGGATTTGAAGTAGGAAGATTAAAAACAGGAACACCTCCGAGATTAGATGGAAAAACAATAGATTTTTCCAAAACAATTCCTCAATATGGTGATGAAAATCCTAAGCCCTTTTCTCTAAAAACAAAAAAACTGCCAGAAAGGCATTATCTATGCCATTTGACACATACAAATGGAGAGACTCATAAGATAATATTAGCAAATTTGGACAGGTCACCACTATATAGTGGAGTAATAAAAGGAATTGGCCCAAGATATTGCCCTTCCATCGAGGATAAGGTTGTAAAATTCAGGGGAAAACCAAGACATCAGCTATTCTTAGAACCTGAAGGTGAAAATACAACAGAATATTATGTCAATGGTTTTGCAACATCTTTATCTGAAGATGTTCAATTAAAAGCGATAAGAACAGTTTCCGGTTTGGAAAAAGTTGAGATGACACGTCCAGGATACGCAATAGAATACGATTTTTTCCCTCCCACTCAATTGAATCCAACACTGGAGACGAAATTGGTTGAAAACCTCTTCTTTGCCGGTCAGATAAATGGAACCTCGGGTTACGAGGAAGCAGGTGCTCAGGGGATAATGGCTGGAATAAATGCGGTCTTGAAATTGAGAAAAAAACCACCTTTTGTTTTAAAGAGGTGCGAAGCTTATATCGGGGTTTTAATCGATGATCTGGTCACAAAAGGGACAAAAGAGCCATATCGTATGTTCACCTCCAGAGCAGAGCATAGATTGGTCTTAAGAGAGGATAATGCAGATCAGAGATTGCTCGAATACGGCTATAAGTTCGGTTTGGTCTCAGAAAAGATATACCTTGAGTTCAAAAAGAGGAAGGGAATAATAGAAAATGAGAAGAAGAGATTAAAAAAGGTGAAAGTCTCGGTTTCTGTGTTTGGTAAGTTAACAGAGGATATGGAAAATCACAAAAGGGTTTCTTTAGCCTATGCTTTGAAAATCCCGGATATAACTTACAAAGACCTTGCTAAAATTGATAAGGATTCAAAAGAGGTTCCTCAAAGGATTGCTGAGCAGGTTGAGTTAGAAATAAAGTATGAGGGATATATCAAAAGGCAAAACCAGGAGATTGAGAAGTTCAAGCGATTAGAATCGATGCTCATACCCCCGGATTTCAAGTATGATGAACTTACCGGTTTCAAGCATGAAGCAAAAGAAAAGCTCAAAGATGTTAATCCGATCTCAGTTGGTCAAGCATCCAGGATTTCCGGTGTTTCACCAGGCGATATTGCGGTTTTGATGGTTCATTTAAAGAAGTTTTTATCGAAATGAGAGTTGATTCAATGTTAATCGATTTGTTACCCTATTTGTCATTGCGAGCGTTAGCGAAGCAATCTCATCAAACTCAAAAGATTGCTTCGGGACTTTCGCCCCCCGCAATGACAGGCTAAAATATGCGGAAGCATCAAGAGATAATGTTATTTTGGAAACATTTCACCAGAGCCATAAAGGATCCCTGGTCGGGCAGGCAATGTGGGTTAAATAAGCCCCACCTTATGGGCAAGGTGGGGATACGATGATATTTTGCGTAGCGGAGGGTTTATCCCTCCGATGCAGAGCCATAAAGGCTCCCTGGCCGGACAGGCTGCTACGCGATTAATTAGATTAGCTTAATTGTTTCACGTGAAACAAACTTATCTCTTGATGGGTACCCATCTCAAAAAATTTCAAAAAGCCTGTAAATCTCTTGAAATAGAGCTGACCGAGGAGCATTTAGATAAATTCAAACTATATTCAAAAGAACTTGCAAAGTGGAATGAAAAAATTAATCTTATCTCAAGAAAATCTGATACACCAAAAGATATTTATAGACATTTCCTCGATTCCCTTTTAATACTCAATGCTATAAAGATTCCTTTTCAAACGAATTTATTAGATTTAGGCTCAGGAGCAGGCTTTCCAGGCCTCCCTTTAAAAATCTTAAGAAAAGATATATTTTTGATCCTCTTAGAATCAAAAAGGAAAAAGGCTTTTTTTCTCGAACATATAGTTGACATCTTAAACCTAAAAAATACAAATGTGATAAACCAGAGAGCAGAAGAGTTGAGCTTAAATTCAGATTATATTGAAAAATATGATTTGACAACAGCAAGATTATTAGGGAAATTAGATAAGATAACCAAAATTGCTCACTCTTTTTTAAAAGTCGGAGGACTTTTAGTCTGCTATAAAGGAAAATCAGTTGAAGAGGAGTTAAAAAAACTCTCAAAAGACTTTGAGCTTGAAAAGAAATTCCTTTACGAAAACTCTGTGTTTGGCTTGCAAAGAAATTTGATTATTTTAAAAAAAATCAAATAAACTTCTTGCTTTTTCAAAAAAAATATTTTATAAAAATGAAAACTTATAAAGCGAGAGGAAATTTTGGCGAAGGTTATTGCTATTGCCAATCAGAAAGGGGGAATGGGAAAGACCACAACAGCGGTAAACCTCTCAGCCTGCTTTGCCATTTCGGAGAAAAAAACCCTTTTGGTGGATTGTGACCCTCAGGCTAATGCAACAAGTGGATTGGGGATTGATAAAAACAATCTGAGAATCTCTGTCTACGATGTCCTGATAGAAAAGCTACCAGCACAAGATGCTATATTGAAAACAGAGCTCCCACTTTTGGAGATTTTACCCTCCAATATCAATTTAGTTGGAGCAGAGATTGAGCTGGTGAATGTTACGGGTAGGGAAAAAAGATTGAGATCCAAACTTGAGCCTTTGAAAAATCTTTATGATTTTATCTTATTAGATACTCCTCCCTCTTTAGGTCTTTTAACCATAAATACCTTAACTTCTGCTGATTCCGTTTTAATCCCTATCCAGTGCGAATATTATGCATTGGAAGGTTTGGGTCAACTTCTGAATACAATATCTCTGGTTAAAAAAAATTTAAATTCTAACCTCGAAATCGAGGGTGTCCTTTTAACTATGTATGACTTAAGGCTCAATTTATCAAAGCAGGTTGCAGAAGAGGCGAAAAAGTATTTTGGAGATAAAATTTTTAATACGGTTATTAAAAGGAATGTCAGATTATCAGAGGCTCCGAGTTTTGGCAAGCCTATTATATTATATGACATCCAATCAACCGGAGCTTTTAACTATATAAAATTAGCAAAGGAGATCTTAGACCATGACCAGGCAAGCATTGGGTAGAGGGATCGAGGCTTTAATACCCAAGGAATCAGATTTTTTAAAAAAGAAAGATTTGATAGAAATAGAGGTTGAAAAGATAAAGCCAAATCCCTATCAGCCAAGAGAAAGTTTTGATGAAAAAAGGCTTTCAGGGTTAGCTGAGTCTATAAAGGAAAAGGGTATGATTCAGCCGGTGGTTGTGAGGAAAAAACAAGATGGGTTTGAAATTGTTGCTGGGGAGAGGAGACTTCGCGCTGCAAAGTCGATCGGGCTAAAATTGATCCCAGCTATAATAATGGAAGGACTTTCAAAGCAGTCGATGCTTGAATTGACCCTGGTGGAGAATGTTCAAAGAGAGGATTTAAATCCAATTGAGGAGGCAAAAGGATATAAAAGACTTCTTGAGGAGTGTGGATTAACCCAAAAAGAGCTATCTAAAAGGGTTGGAAAAGACCGCTCATCAATTGCTAACACCTTGAGACTGTTAAACTTACCTGAGGAAGTGCAAAACCTAATTTTATCTGATATAATTTCAGAAGGTCATGCAAGAGCCATTTTGGCATTATCTACGCCAAAAGAGCAGATAAATTTAGCGAAAATAATCAAAGAATTATCCCTTTCTGTAAGAGAGACCGAAGAATTGGTTTATAGGAAAAAGAAAAAAATCTCCCCAAAAAATAAAAGACCAAAACTTTCTTCTGAGCTAAAAGATTTAGAAGAAAGATTGATAAAATTTTTTGGCACAAAGGTTAAAATCGTAAAAGGAAAAAAAAGGGGCAAAATTGAAATAGAGTTCTTTTCAGAAAAAGAGTTAGAGCGGATTTTAGAGCTTTTGAATATTTAGGTAGAGAAAGGATTTTAGATTTGTCAGTTGCAAAAATCAAAAACATCTTTAAAAAGCTAAAGGAGGGAAAATACTTACACATAATGCTTTTGCCCGATGGTAAAAAGGGTCTAAGGTTCAAAATATCTTTGAAATTAGCCTATTTTTTAGCCTTTTTAATCGGTTTATTCCTAATATTTGTGATGGTTCTGGTGATATCTTATGGAAAGGTTTTTTATAAAGCCCTTCAGGCAAAATCATTAGCTTTGGAGAACAGACGCCTTTCCGAATATAACGCTAAAGTGACAGAGCTTGAAAAACAGTTAAAAGCTTACAGAAGTTTTATCCAAAAAATTGGAAAGTTAGCCGGGGTAGAATATCCAACAAAAAATGAGCCAAACATAGATTATAAAAAGGATTTCTACACAATGTTGGAGGAGGCAAGTTCTGATAGTAAAAGTTTTAATAAGTTTGACTTTTTTGGTCGATTGCGAAAGTCATATATTAACCCTTTTTTTGAGGATTTCATACCGAGAGGTTTCCCAGTGGGGGGTTGGATAACAAAGGGTTTTGTGGAAAAAAAAGAGAAGTTGGGTGTGGAACACCCTGGAGTGGATATAGCATGTAAGGAGGGAACAGAGGTGAAAGCGACTGCTTGGGGGTGGGTAAAATTTGCTGGCTGGGACCCGGAATACGGGAATCTTTTAATCTTAGAACATCGAGAAGGTTATTCAACATTTTATGGTCATAACAAAAAGCTAAAAGTTTTAGAGGGTGAATTTGTTGAGAGGGAAAAAGTGATTGCCCTATCAGGGAACACCGGAAGGAGTTCTGCTCCCCATCTTCATTATGAGATCAGAAAAGATGGGGTGCCAGTCGACCCAAAAAACTTTTTAACTATAGAGGAAAAAGATGAAAAATAAAAAAGGAGAAGGAGAGTTGAACACCATTATCGGGAAAGGGACAATTTTTGAAGGAACCCTTACTGTTCAAAGTGGATTAAGGATTGATGGGACAGTCAAGGGAAAGGTTTCTGGTGCCGATACAATATCAATTGGGGAAGATGGGAAACTCGAAGCTGACCTTAATGCAAAAATAATAATTGTTGGTGGGAACGTGACAGGTAATATTTTTGCAAAGGAGAAAATTGAGCTTCAACCTAATTCCGTTGTCACTGGAGATTTGACAACTAAAAGCCTTGTTGTTGAGGAGGGTGCGATCTTTTGTGGAAAATGCAATATGAAAGAGGAAAAGTATAGTCAAAAAAAGTCCGAAGGATCTTCTGATTGTGGATAACTAAAAGATTGTGTTGAAAAGATGTTAATTGTTTTATTATCAACGAGTTAGCTTAATGAATTGACCGTTTTCAGCTTAGTTATCCACAAAATTTAAAGGTAACTTTTTAAGATGATTTAACTTAAACCAAGCTAAAAAAACCTTTTGATTAAGTGGTAAACAGAATCGATTGAAGTACCTATGCTTGAGATGAAATTGCCAATTTTTGGAACAATATTTTTTATTTTAGGTCTTTTTTTCTTATTATATCTTTTTGTAAGGATTTTGCGTCCAATTCTTCAGAAGAACAAAAAAAGTAAAAGAAGAGTCAACTCTCAATCGAGTGTAGTTGATTCATCTTTATTTATTATTGCTTTGGTTTTTCTTTTATTTTCCTGGTTTTTTTTCTGGACTGGAAGGTCATTAAGAGGATTTCATACATTTTATCCCCAAACTCAGGTTGGAGAAATGGAAGTGATTCCGGAGACTCAAACCGCCTCAAGGTTAGTTTTAACCTTTTTCGGGTCAAATGGGAAAAGTTATATCCAAAGCCTTTTCATCTCCGGGGACAAATTGCGGATCGAGGCTGAATATTTGAATTTTAAACCCTGGGTAAAAGGATTAGGGGTTTATCCTTGTTACAAGATAGTTAGAATAAATGTTCTGGATATATCTGATCCCAAATTAGGTGAGGGTGAAGTTAAATCAATAATATCCGAAGGATTTCCGAAGGACTCTTCGAGCATAGAATTTGAGCTTTTAGAGGGAGGGACTGATCTATTTTTTTGGACTGAAAAGTTCGATAAGGTCTTACCCTGGGTACAGACAAAGGTTTTGAAAAGCGAATATTTTTCTATTGCTCAACAAGTGGTAAAAAAGATTTACATCACAGAAGAAAAGATCGACTTAAGCTAAATTACTACAACTTAGGCTTTTTTCTTCATGGTAAGTTTCAGTTTTTCATCTGTTTCATCTGTTTAATCTGTTGGGATTTTTTCATCTTTTGGCAATCTTTTATCTTCTCCGTATATATAATTGAGTTGACAATTAGAACCCATTGAATTAATTTAAAAATGGGTTAAGTTTTGGGTTTTTTTGACTTTTTACCCGAAAAAAGTTTTTCTGGAGGAATAATGGCTGAACAAAAGATTGAGAAAAAAGACATTGAGGCAGTAGAGAAGTTAAAAGAGGCAAGGGATAGAATAAAAAATGAGATAAAAAAAGTAATTATCGGGCAGGAAAAAGTTATTGATGAGCTATTGATTGCTCTTTTGTCCAATGGGCATTGTCTTTTGATAGGTGTTCCCGGGTTAGCTAAGACACTTTTGATCTCCACAATAGCTAAGATTTTAGACTTAAAGTTCTCAAGAATTCAGTTCACCCCTGACCTTATGCCCTCGGATATCACAGGAACTGATATAATTCAGGAAAATGTAACAACTGGGGAAAGGTCTTTCAGATTTGTAAAGGGTCCCATCTTTGCTAATATAATTTTGGCAGATGAGATCAACAGAACCCCTCCCAAAACTCAGTCAGCTTTACTTCAGGCGATGCAGGAGCATGAGGTCACAGCAGGTGGGACAACCTATAAGTTGTCTGAACCCTTCTTTGTTCTGGCAACTCAGAATCCTATTGAGCAGGAGGGGACATATCCATTGCCAGAAGCTCAACTCGATAGATTTATGTTCAATGTCTATATAGATTATCCTTCAGAGGAGGAGGAAAATCTGATTGTCAAGACCACCACCTCTGCATATTCCTGGGATCTAAAAAAGGTGATGGGAGCAGATGAGATAGTAAGATTACAGAAGCTTGCAAGAAGGGTTCCGGTGTCTGACCACGTGATAAACTATGCGGTAAGACTTGCTCGAAGCACCAGACCTAATCCATCAAATTCTTTTGAATATATCAAAAACTGGATTAGCTGGGGAACAGGACCAAGAGCATCCCAGTATATGATCTTAGGTGCAAAGATCATGGCGATCCTGGATGGAAGATATACTCCATCAGTTGATGATGTGAGAGGAGTAGCACGCCCGGTTATGCGACACCGGATCGTAACAAGCTTCAATGCGGAGGCAGATGGAGTCGGGACACTGGATATAATAAATAAGTTGTTGGAAGATGTTAAAGAAAAGGGATAAATAAATTGTAAAAGTTACACAGGAGGTGAAGGTGAGGTTGAAAATTTGTAATTTAATTTTTTTCGTATTTTTGATTTTTACTTTTTTAATTTTTAACTATTCTACACCTTATGCTCAAAAGTTGGGCTTCAAAAAAATCACCAATGAAGTCTCTTTATATCAGAACCGTTACGATGATTTTCTAAATGCGGGGCAGACCTTTCAGTTGGTCTGTATAAACAGTTTCCGGCTTTTGACCTGGTTTAATTTGGAGATAACCTGGGATTTGAATTATGATTTAGAGAAAGAGGATAAATTCACCCATTATGTTGAAGTAGGTATAGTCAAAGAGCTTTTACCTCACTTCAGCGTAAACTACCAGAGAATACATGGCACCTTTATAGGGCCCTGGCGCAAAAGTTCTGCGCCTGTAAATCAGGTAGGGATAAGATATTCTTTTTAAGAAGAGGCGATTAGGATGAGAAGAGGGTTCAGCGAATAGAGCGGTTTTTAATTAATAAGTTTATGGTGACAAAGATTAAAAATAAGTCTAAAGCAAAAACTCAGAAAGCGGTCTCGGTTAAAACTAAGAGAAGTAGAAAAAAAACGAGTTATAAACTGGCTAATTTTAGAGAGTGTCTGCTTGGAGAAAAGCCGATTACATATGCTATAGATAGAAAAAAGATAAAGAAGTTAGAATTGACGCTTATTCCAAATATACAGTTCATATATGAATTAGCCTTAGCGAGATTTGAGTTGAGAGCATTAGGCGCAGATTTTGAGGTTGTTAATAATCTGAGGTCGTTCAATGTATTAAATGATGTTGATGAAGATTTTCTGTGCAGACGCTTGGCATATTTTGAAAATGTAGGTTCACGAAAAACTGATTACTATTGCCTTCAGCAATACAATATAACACGTTCTGTCAATCAATATCTCACTCACTGGATTTATCCTTATAAAGGTAAGTATCATCCTCAGATGATTAGAGCATTGTTGAATATTATAGGGATAAAAGAAGGTGAAACGGTACTGGACCCGTTCATAGGAAGCGGAACTACGGCAGTAGAGTGTCAGATATTTGGGATAAATTGTATAGGTATAGATGTTTCTCCATTGTGTGTTCTTATTAGTAAAGTAAAGACGGAATCAATTTATGCGTTGGATGAAATAGCTAAAAATATTAGCAGTGTAAAACCTAATAAAATTGTTCTCAATCAAGGTGATATTTTTGCTGAAACAGAAATAGTCAAGATAGGTAATGACCGAGTAGAGAATTTCTTCACGATGGCTGAAATGATTGCGCATAGTGATAATAGTCGCAGAGGTAAAAATTTCGAAAAATCCTTTTATGAAAATGAGAGGAAGATGATAGCATCTATAAAAGATTTCAAAAGTGCTGTGGAGAGATTCAATTTAAGATTGGGGAAAATGCGAATTGAAGAGGGAGATGCACGAAGTTTGAATATTAAATCGAACTCAATCGATGGAATTATTACCTCTCCTCCTTATTCAATTGCATTGAATTATGTTGAAAACGATGCGCATTCTCTTGAAGCATTAGGGTATGATTTAAAAAGAATAAAAGATGATTTTATAGGAGTTAGAGGAACAGGGTTTAAAAAATTTGAACTTTACTATGATGACATGTATAAATCAATCCAAGAAATGCATAGGGTTTTGAAAAAGGGTAGATATTGTGTAATTGTTATTGGAAATGTTACTTTTCAAGGAAAAGAGATAGATACAGCCAATAAAATAATTAGTTTTTGTCGAGATGTTGGTTTTAAATATGTCAAGAAGATAGAAAAAATCATTTATGGATTATATAATGTGATGCAAAAGGAATATATCTTAATTTTCAAAAAGTGAGAGAGTTGCAACGTTTTACAGGAGGTTACAATGCCGTTTATCACTCGGGCCAGAAATTTTGTAGATAATCCACAACCCGATCACGCATCGCATCCTCGATTTCCGGTTATGGTTGAAACCGTTCGCTATTTGCTCGACTGTGCTATTGGAATAGAGAATGCAGTTTCAACTAACGAGATAATAGATTTTCTACATGGAGCTGGGCACGATATAGACAGGGAAACATGGCAGATTGAGGTTTTAGGATATCTAAGAGATAATGGAATATTCATTGGTTCCAGCGGACAGAGAGGTATGTTTCTTATTCGAGACCAAAACGATGCAAGGGAAGCACGGAACTTTATCCGTAACAGGATCGAAAGAGAAAGACAAAGATTATCGGCTTTGGAGAATTTAATGGGAGAAGCAGGATGGACAATTTAAAGAGAAGTATTGAATAGAAAACAACAAGTTTTGCAATTATGGAAGAAGATTATATTAAACAGTTGGAAGCCACGATTTCAAAATTCATGGCTCCTATAAAGAATATACCTTTCCCCGTAGCGATAAAAGCCCTATCAGGTTACAAGGTGATCGCATTCGATAAAAGCTCTAAAGAAGACTGTAGACTATTGGACAAACTGAAGACTGCCGCTCGAAGTGCTGGGGAAAAGGCTAAACAGGTAGGATTTGAGAGGAACAGACCTAACGAGGTTGGGAATGATATTGAACCTTATGTGAAGAAAGCCTTATCTGATGTAGGGTTGAAGGCGGAAACACCAAGAAATGTCAAAGGTAAAAGGCAAGGTCTGGCTTACCCGGACATAGAAATTACAGAGCCTAATGGGAGAATTACTTACTTAGAATGCAAAACCTACAACATAAAAAACATTGCTACCAGCCAACGAGCTTTCTATTTTTCACCTTCAGTAAAAATTACTAATGATGCAAGGCATCTTTTACTAAGTTACCAAATTGAGCGAATACGAAGGCAAGAGAAAACAATATTTGTGCCTGTGCATTGGCGTATTTATACTATTGATGATCTTCTGGTCTCAGTAAAACACGAATTCAATGCGAGCAATCGTGATATGTATAGAGAGGAAGCACTCTTGGTAGAGGGTTCAATAATATAGTAAATAATATGGTCAAGGATAAAAGAATAAAAAAAATCATAAAAGATATTGCAAAAAAGATTGTGAAGGAGTATAAGCCGGAAAAGATTATTTTTTTGCCTCTTATATTTACTGGGAATAGAGTTTTGCCTATTCCCCCTGATAGGTCGGGCACGCTTGCCCGACAAGAGATTCAATGCGGGGCTGGGAGCCCCGCCTATCATCAGGAGATGAAAAAATAGAAAGAATGTCGGGTATAATACTATGATTAATAAGAGCTATTTATGAATGAAAATTCGAATAATTTTTCCTATCGAAGGTTTTTAAAACCGGATGTGGTCTCTAAACTATCCGGAATTGAGATAAAGGCGAGATTGGTGGTGGAGGGGTTTATCGCTGGTCTGCACAGGTCTCCTTATCACGGGTTCTCTGTTGAGTTCGCAGAACATCGTCAGTATATGCCAGGAGACCCGATAAGAAATATCGACTGGAGGGTCTATGCTAAATCTGACAGATACTTTGTCAAAGAATTCGAGGAGGAAACTAATTTAAAAGCCTATATTCTGCTCGATACCTCCGGGTCTATGGGGTATAAGTCCAATGGAATCCATAAATTAGAATATAGCTTATATCTTTCAGCCTCCTTAGCCTATCTTATGCTTAAACAAAGGGACTCAGTTGGCCTGGTCGTATTTGATGAGCATATAAGAAAATATATACCTCCTAAATCAACTATGAGCCATCTTCATAACCTTTTAAAAGAGCTGGATAGATTAGAGCCATCGAAAACGACTAATATAAGCTCAACTTTACATGAGATGGCTGAAAGGATTAAAAGAAGGGGGCTTATTATTGTTATCTCAGATTTACTTGATGATCCGGATCTTGTAATAAATGGATTAAAGCATTTCCGACACAAAAAACATGAGGTTATAGTTTTTCATATCTTGGACCCAAAAGAGAGAGATTTCGGTTTTCCAAGGGAGGCAATTTTTAAGGACTTGGAAACCGGTGAGGAGATTTTGACCTCTCCCTGGCAGATAAGAAAAGATTATAAACAAAAGCTTGAGCAAATAATTAAAAGATACACTCTCGAGTGCAGGGAAAGTATAATCGATTATGTTCTTTTAGATACCTCTGTTCCATATGATATCGCTTTATTTTCTTATCTGAGCAAAAGGAAAAGACTTTTTTGAGAGTAAGTTGTTAGTTGTTAGTTTTTAGTGGTTAGTTTGGTGTTGTTGCTGCATTTTAAATGCAGCAACA
The DNA here is from genome assembly GCA_030615745.1 of Candidatus Zixiibacteriota bacterium. Lineage (GTDB taxonomy): Bacteria > Zixibacteria > MSB-5A5 > MSB-5A5 > SM23-73-2 > SM23-73-2. The sequence continues at coordinate 53,948 of JAUWYR010000002.1, forward strand.
ACAAGAGAGAGCAAATTGTTAGTGATTAGTGGTTTTTAATTTTTTTACTAACAACTAATAACCAACAACTAAAAACCAAAAACGAAGTTTTTCATGATTCTTTTAGGTGCGCACACCTCAATTGGTGGTGGGGTTTTCAAAGCACTCTTAAGAGGAAAGGAGCTTGAGTGCACAACTATCCAGATATTTACCAAGAACGCTAACCAGTGGTATACAAAAGAGCTCAAAATTGAGGATATTGAAAAATTTAAAAAGACTCAAAAAGAAACAGGGATAAAACCAGTGGTTGCGCATAATTCATATTTGATTAATATTGGCTCAAAAGATAAAGACTTGTTGAAAAAATCACAGGAATCACTTCTTTTAGAGCTTACCCGAACAGAGAAATTAGGCTTACAATATCTTGTTATGCATCCTGGTTCAAATCCTGATGAAAAAGATGGAATAAAAAGGATAGCAAATTCTTTAAATTGGGTTCACCAGAAAACTCCTCAATATAAGGCTATAATCTGTTTGGAGACAACTGCTGGACAGGGAAACACTTTTGGGTGGAGATTTGAGCAATTAGCTCAAATTATTGAATTAGTTGAAGAAAAAGGCAGATTAGGCGTTTGTTATGACACCGCACACACCTTTGCTGGAGGCTATGATATAAGGGATAAGAAAGCTTATGATGAGACCTTCAGAGAGTTCAATAAGATTATTGGACGAAAAAGGATAAAGGTTATCCATTTAAACGACTCAAAAAAAGGTTTGGGAACAAGGGTTGATAGACATGAGCATATCGGAAAAGGCTTTATAGGTTTGGTCGCTTTTGAAATCTTAATGAATGATTCAAAGTTTGAAAAGATTCCAAAGATAATCGAGACCCCAAAAATTGAAGATTGGGATAGGATAAATTTGAAATTGTTAAAGAGTTTGGTGAAAAATAAATAAATGAAAAAGCTCTTTTTATTTTTCCTCATTTTATTCTTTTTATGCACATCTTTTACCTTTTCATACCAATCTCTTGATGCATACGCATATATTCAGTTGAAAATAATGGTGGAGGAGGGTAGTGAAAAAGACTCTTCAGGTTTTCAGCTTATAGACCAAAGAAAAATGATTTTAAAAGAGGGAAAAGAGAATTTCTGTTTTTTAGGGAATTTCACCCTTTATGTAACTCCGACAATAATCGAGGATAAAATCTTTTTATCAGTTGAGCTTTATACCTTGGGACCTCAAGTTCAAAAGATCTCAAAGGAGCTTTTAACATCTTCAGGTGAGCTTTTGGAATTTGGTAGGGTGAGGGTCAAAGAAGATAGGGTCTTTCGGGTCTGGATTTCTCCTTCTTTGTGGAATGTAGGAAAAAGAATTGATTGGTGCGACTTTTCACCAAAAGATCCGGATGATTTTTATTCTGAGGTGAGTATTCATTATACATTCTATTGTATGAAAAATTCCTTGGCAGATTTTCACTGGCTTAAAAACAAGGATTTTTTGGAGAAAGTTTATAAAAAGCACAAGAAATCCTGGATGTTTTCCTACCCTGAGAAAATAGATTATTTTCTTTCCCCCTGTTATCTATCAGGGGTGGGATGGGATTTTCGGTTCGAAAGCGCTCTGGATCCAGTTAAAAATAGCGTATTTGTTGTCTATAACAAAGAAAAAAAAGGGCTCTTCTCACCTTTTGCAATGGAGTTGCTTTATTACAGGTATTGGGGTTATGCTCCGAAGTTTATAGTAGAAGGACTTGCTGGAGAAAGAGATTTAGCTCACTTTTATGCCAAAAAACTTAAAAAGAAGAAAAACTTAATTCCTTTAAAAAAGCTTATATTATCAAAAGATTATAGAAGCTATCCGAAAGATTTGGCTTTTTATTCCGCCTCATCCTTTGTGAGTTTTTTGATTGAGAAATACGGGCAGGGTGAGTTCAAAAAATTTTATAATGAGGTTACTGACCTCACATTGGATGAAGTCCTTTTTTCAATTTATAAAAAAAACATTTGCGAATTAGAAGCTGAGTGGCACAATTTTTTGGATGAATACTCTCCTTCTGCCTGGAAACTATTGGAATTCGCAACAACTAAATTATCCTATAATGAGTATGACCAGGCAATAGTTCTTTTAAAAGATGCGCTTGAGCATATAAGCGAAGAAGACATTCTCACACCTTTGTATCATCTTACCAATGCTTATTTTATGGCTGGCAGATACTCAGATGCGAAAGAAAGTGTTAATAAAATGCTTGAGATAAAACCAGAAGAACCAGAGCTATGGAATGCCTTAGGTAATAATTATTTTTTTGATGGAGAGGACTCTTTGGCAAAAAAAGCTTTTTTTAAAGCCTTAGAACTCGCTCCTGATTATGGTGATTGTTACTTTAAGTTGGGCAAAATTTCTCTAAGACAAAAAGATTTTGGGAATGCTATAACTTATTTTTCAGAGGCAGAAAGTTTAGCAGGGAATTTATTGGATTTAATTGAGGTTAATCTCTGTTTTGGCGAAGTATATGATTTTTTATGCGATGATAGTCTGAAAAACGATAAATACAAAAAAGCCTTAGATTATTCAAAAAGGTTTACTAAAAACGCACCGGAAAGTCCTCTTTCTTATCTTAAGATGGGTGAATCCTTTTTAGGATTAGGCGATCTTGGTTCTGCTATAGATTATCTGAATACAGCTTTGTTTTTGGAGAGAAGACCCAACCTGTTAGGCGAAATCTATTTAGCCTTGGGCAAAGCTTATCAAAAAAAAGGCGATCTGTCTATGGCTAAAACCCTTTACAAAAAAGTTCTTTACACAACTTCAAACAAAAAAGATTTAGAAGAGGCTAAGAAATCTTTAAAAGATTTGGATTAGAGATTATATGTTAGGTTTTTTAAATCCCTTAATTTTACTTGCCACTCCAGCTACATTGATACCGCTTCTTATCCACATATTTAATCGCAGGAGATTAAAGAAGTTAGATTTCAGCTCGATTCAGCTTTTAAAATCTTTTGAGAAGACCAAGCTTAAAAGGATAAGATTAAAGGAGCTTCTTCTTCTTTTATTGCGCTGTTTGATAATCTTTTTAGTTGTGATGGCATTTGCTCGCCCTACCTGGAAAGGTAGCTTAGAGACTTTTGGCTCTTCTGCACAGACATCCGCAGTGATTTTACTCGATAACTCTTTTAGCACAAAATTCGAGACCAAAGAAGGCAGCATTTTTGAGATTGGCAAAAAAAGGGCAAAAGAACTTTTAACTATTTTTGGAGAAAAAGATGAAATTAGCCTGGTTGTTTTCAACTCTGAGTTAGAGCTTTTGACCTCTGAGCCGAGTTCAGATATAAAAGCTTTAAAAAACTTGATAAAAGAGGTCTCTTCATCTTTTTTCTCGACTGATATAAAAAAAGCATTGTCTTTTGCAAAGGAAAGACTGAAAAGCTCAAAGAATCTTAACAAGGAGATATATCTTTTATCAGACCTTCAAAGAGCTGGATGGTTGGGCAAAAATTTATCTTCTATCGGTGATGAGAGTATGCGTATGCCGAAGGTCAAGAGACATCAAGAGATCGGTATCGATCAAGAGATAAGGTTATATGTGGTTGGGTTGTGGGAGGAGAAGAAAAAAAATGTTGGGATAGTCAAAACAGGTTTTGGGGAAGAGTTAATCCTCAAAAACAGGCCCTTCAGGTTAAATGCTAAACTCCGTAATTTTTCCCAAGAACCACAAAAAGACCTTTTGGTGGCTTTGTATTTAGATAAAAAAAGGGTGAGTCAGACAGACATTGTTCTTGAGCCTCAAAGCGACTTTGATTTAGGATTTGTTCAATCGGAGGACGATGTTGGACTGCATCACGGTTTTTTCGAGATAGAGGATGATGAGCTTTTAGTTGATAACAGAAGATATTTTGTCTTTTATGTTCCTGAAAAAATTAAAGTCTTAATTTTAGGTGAAAATTTAGGTGATAACTATTATCTCAATTTAGCATTAAACCCAACTGAGGAGAAAAATTGGCACTTTGAGATCAACTCAACCACCTTGAAATCATTTAAAAAGCCATCATTTTCCGAATATGATGTTGTTATTTTATCCAATGTGAAAAGTTTAAACTCAAGTCAATTAAATAACTTAGAGACTTTTATAAAAAGTGGTGGTGGTCTTGTTTTAGGGTTGAATAAAAAAATCGATTTCGAATTTTATAACCAGAAGATAATGAGTAAATTTTTTGGCACAAAGATTTCAAAAATTAACTCCTCAAAAAAGAAAGGATTTTTCCCTTTGGGCAAAATAGATTTTGACCATCCTATATTTCAGGTATACAAAGATGAAAAGGAAATCCCTATGGTCAAATTCTACTATTATTTCGATTGCCCCGAGAAAAGAGGTTTAAAAGTTTTAGTTAGATTGAGAAACGAAAAGCCAATTCTTTTGGAGAAAAGCTATGGCTTAGGTAAAATTTTAGTTTTTTTGAGTTCCTTTGACTCAGATGGAAATGATTTAGTCCTGCACACTTTCTTTGTTCCTTTTGTTCATCGCTGTGTTGAATATCTGAGCAAAACTCGGTTCAGTCTGGGATTTGATAAAGATCTTTTAGTGGGAACTAAAATCGAAAGGGAGCTTGACCCATCCTTTTTTGGAAAAAAGATCAAATTGGTTGAGCCTCAAAAAAAAGAATTTTTTTTAAAACCAGATTTTGTTCAACAAAAATTGAAAGTGAGAACACCCAAAACCTCTTTGCCAGGGATATATTCTATATTAGCTGATAGCTTAACTGTTGACCGGTTCGCTCTGAATGTGGACCCTTCGGAGTCCGATTTAGAGGTTTTAAAAGATAAGGAGATAAAAAAGATATTAAAAGGGTGGAACATAATCTTTATAAATCCTCAAGATGACATTTTAGAGAGGATAAAAAGTTCACGTTACGGAAGGGAGTTGGGAAAAGTTTTTTTGTGGTCAGCCTTTTTCCTTTTGTTTTTGGAGCTTTTTTTATCGAGGACAAAAGGAGAAGAAAAGTATTAAATAAAAAATGGGGTTGTTGCCGAAGTCTACAAATGTCACCCTGAACGAAGTGAAGGGTCTTTTATTTCGTGGGAAAAATGAGATTCTTCCCCCGCCAAAGGCGGGGTCAGAATGACACAATGGGGTTGAGCAACAGCCCAAATGTCGCGGATGTTGAGTAAAAAAAGCTTTGATTTTAAAGATAGATATGCTTTAAGGTTAAATGTGCTTGAACCATATCTTTTCTGTAAGTTGGCTGAAGCGAAAAAGAGGTCAAAAAAAGAATTAATCGATTTAGGTGCAGGAGACCCTGACCTTTTCCCTCCAAAAAAGATAATTGAAACTATAAAAAAGGAGGCTTTAAAACCAGAAAATCATCGCCATCCTGTTTATGAGGGTATTTGGGAGCTGAAGGAAGCCATAGTTGAGTGGTTTTATCAAAGATTCAGGGTGAAACTTGATCCTAAAAAAGAGGTTTTGGTCTTAGCTGGTTCAAAAGAGGGTCTTGGTCTTATAAGCTGGGCTATTTTGAATCGAGGTGAGGAGGCTTTAGTTCCTGATCCAGGATATCCGATCTACAGAAGGTCTGTTCTACTTTGTGGTGGCAAGCCAGTTTTTTTCCCTCTCTTAGAAAAGAATGATTGGCTTTTAGATTTTGAAAAAATAAAGATTGGACCAAAGACCAAGCTTTTATTTCTAAATTATCCTCATAATCCGACTGGAGCGGTTCTGGATTCAGATTTTTTTGAAAAAATATATTCTTTTGCTAAAAAAAACCAGATTATTGTGTGTAATGATATGGCATATTCGGAAATCACTTTCGATGGTTACATCTCCCCGAGCTTTTTGCAGATAAAAGGTGCAAAAAATCTCTGTCTTGAGTTTTATTCATTTTCCAAGACCTATTCTATGAGCGGATGGAGGCTTGGATTTGTGGTGGGGAATAGAGATTTGATCGATGCGCTATTTAAGGTTAAGGTTACTTCTAACTCAGGAGTTTTTCACCTGATTCAGAAGGCGGGAATAACAGCTTTGAGACTTCCAAAAAAAGAGGTCGAAAAGATAAAAGAGATTTATCAGAAGAGGAGAGATATTTTAACTGATGGATTGATGAGGCTTGGTTGGAAGGTGAAAAGACCGAAAGGGACGATCTACCTCTGGGCAAAGATTCCGAATTTTTCTTCTAAAAAAAGAGATTCAAAAAAGTTCTGTTTGAATCTGCTCAAAAAAAAAGGAATTTTAACCACACCGGGCGCAGGCTTTGGTGAAAACGGGGAGGGATGGGTTCGTTTTTCCCTGACCACTAAAGTTGAAAATATAAATCGGGCTTTGAAAAGAATGGAAAAATTTGATTTTCAGGAGTTAAATTGAGCAAAAAAGTTTTTGAGGAGATAAAAAGCTTAATCACAGAAAGTCCTAATCCAGAGACCGAAAATATCGATTCAAAATCGACCAAAAAGATTTTAGAGTTGATAAACAAAGAGGACCAGAAGATAGCAAAAGAGGTAAAAAAAACAATACCACAGATAGTAAAGGGTGTTGACCTTATTGTGTCATCACTTAAGGGCGGTGGGAGACTTTTTTATATAGGTGCCGGGACAAGTGGAAGGCTTGGAGTCCTGGATTCTGCTGAGTGTCCCCCCACTTTCGGAACAGACCCAAAAAAGATTTCGGGGATAATAGCTGGAGGATATAAAACCTTAGTCAGGTCAAAAGAGGGAGTGGAGGATGACTTCTCCTCTGGTGAGGAGGATTTGAAAAAGAGAAATCTAAATAAATGCGATGTGGTCGTTGGAATAGCTGCTTCCAGAAGAACACCTTATGTCTTAGGTGCTTTAAAATATGCTAAAAAAATTAAAGCTAAAACCATTTTTTTGTTCTGTAATCCCTCGTCTCAACTTGAAATCAAGCCCGATGTTGTTATCTCCCCTGTTTTGGGCCCGGAGGTTATCGCTGGCTCCACTCGAATGAAGGCAGGGACAGCACAGAAGCTTATTTTAAATATGCTCTCAACCTGTGCTATGATTAAGCTCGGGAAAGTCTATAAAAATTTAATGGTAGACCTCCAGGCAAAAAGCAAAAAGCTTGAAGAACGCTCCAAAAGGATAATAATGATTTTAACTGGTTTGGATTATGAAAAAGCAGGAGTGTATCTGAAAAAGGCTGATGGAAAAGTGAAAAAAGCTTTGTTGATGATTCTGGCTAAAGTCGATAAAAAGGAAGCGGAAAAGAGATTGAAAAAATCTATGGGCTTTGTGAGGGAAGCTTTGGAAGAAAAGTAAAAAATCCCGATTTAAAAAGAAAAGGTATTTATGGTATTATCTCCCCATCTCCAACCATTTTTAACCTTAAAAGTATCTCCATCAATTACTTCGCTCACCGTAAATTCTGCCTTCGCCCCCCTATTGTTTTATTTTTTTCTGCATTTTCTTATTTACAGATTCACGGCCTAAGTAGACATTGGCGACTGCTCTGCCATATTTATCACGACTAACAGTATCAATTCTTACTTCCTCTCCCTCAATCATCCTACTAAGAGCCTCTTTTGTTTTAGCAGAACCACGCTGTCCTTTCTCTGGGGCATCTACATTCGCAAGCCTTACAGGGTTCTTTCGGCTGGCTGTTTCAAATGTATCGCCATCGATAATCTTTGTAACTTTTTCCTTTCTTGCCATTATTTTACTCCTTTCTATCAAATAAATAATGTTCCTTGGGCTTGGGCGATGATTTGATCACAAAGTCCCTGGCATAAAGGAACGAGTGCCTCAAATCCTAATCCCTGGTTATTCTTAAATAACCCTTCCGATAATAATAGATATTCCCACATCTGAGGTTGACTATAATCAGATGGAGAGAAAACTGTTGAAGCCTGCTCACACCACGCCATCGCTGCTCGCACTTTTACTGCCACATTCGGACTACCTATGTCTTTGTCGGCTTTTGTTTCTACCAAATACATTTTATCTTTTGTTTTTACAATAAAGTCTACTTCGTAATTTCTCAAAATACCTGTATGGTCTCGATATGTTATCTTCAATCTATGTCGCCTATCCAGTTTGGAATAGGAAAGAACTTCTGTTGAAGGATTAAGAATCTTAAGCATGAAATCTCGTTCAAAACCACCGCCTTTAATTTGGTAGCCAATCCGGGGATAGATACTTTTATCAGTCTCTACAGATTTACTTTCTCTAACCATGACTCTTGGGACTTCCGACAGTTTCCCCCATACACCTTTTACCTCATATTTGTATCCTTCGATTAATTTCACGATTGCTTGATTAATAGTTTGAACAATATGGTCATAGACAAGAATGTAATTCAAAACCGAGTAGTTCTCCTGCTTAGTAAAGTCGACAGATTCACCAAAACAATAATCCGTAACATAATCATCTATAAGCTGGGCGATTTCTGCCTGCTTTGCAGTAAGAATTGATTCTTTACCTCTTGTCGCTACTGCTCTGGATGCTTGTCTCAGGAAATATGAATAATCAAAATACTCATTATCCAGTTTCCATGTCTTTGTTTTTTTACCGCTTTCCACATGTATTTCCTGAATTATCAATTTTGAAAGCCAATTTTTCAGTTGCTGAAAATCACCGCTATATTTAGGAAGGCTACTAATGTCTATTTGTGAAAGTTCCGGCATGCGTCCTTCATCGAAAACTTGAATCGGCCAAGCAATATCATATTCCTTAATTCTTTCTGTTACTGCATCGACTGGCATTATATCACCAGTAGAAGTTGTACCACTGGAATCACCACCACCTATGATGTATCCTTCTTGTTTCAGGCTCTCATAGAACTCACGGAATCTTGGATGTTCAACAACAAAAAGAAAGTCTAAAGAGTTGGAAGGTATCTTATTTTTTCGGATTTCAAGGAAGGCTTCTTTCTTTGCTTCCTGCAATTCGGGGAAACCATATCCAGGGAACATAAGTCTCAAACCTCTCCCTACAATCTGCTCTAAAAGAAGATCTGCCTCAGTTGCCCTTAAAACCACAGTTACACAGATATTGTTTTTGTCAAACCCTTCCCGCAGCATCAGCACAGAGACAACCACCCTGAGCGAATCATCATCAATATCAATTCTATCAAGCCTTTTCCTAGCGTTTTCCAGAGTGGTGCCGTGCCTCGCCTCGGTAAGGTCAGAGTGAATTACCATTACTTGGTCATCATCATAGTAGTTTCCATTCTCATCAGTTAGTGTGGCGAAATGGTCTTTGGTCAAATCTGCAACTCTTGTGTCTTCACATAGCACCATCATTACAGGTTTTTTCTCAAGTCCTTTTTGCTTAAACTCCGAAGCTAATTGTTCCAGTTTCAAACGACCGATTTCCAAGAGAAGTTTCTGACCAGCAGAAAGAGACTTAATTTCACCACGTCGATGTCCCCCTTCAGGCTCGTATCTCTCTGCCCGAAAGTCAAGATCATCCAATGACTCACCGCCAATAGACTGACGCTCTTCCAGAAAGAGTTGTTTAACTAACATATCCTGCATTGCTGTTCTCAACTCGTAGTCATAGACAATATGAGGAAAGTATTCTCTCTTCTCAGCACTTCCATAAAATGGAGTTGCCGAGTAGTCTATTTGGATAAATGGTCCAAAGCCATCTTCGTGACGTTCTTTTAATCTCTCGTAAAGTGCATTCATAAACTGGCGCCAGACCAATTCTTCTCCAGTAGCAGTTTTTTTTCCATGAACATGATGAGCCTCGTCATTCATTACAATCAGATCAGGATATTGTGAAAGAAAATCGAGGATAATTTCCCCTCGGGGCATCTCCTCCACATCCTCACCAGTATACTGAGCCCAGAGATTCTGGGCACCGGTCTTAAGGCGAAACTGCTGCCAGTTTGTAATATAGACAAAAGGACCATCCGGAGGAGTTGTGTTGGAATTAACATCTTGCGGTTCAAATATCTCCCAATGGAATCTATCTCTCCAACGTGCTCCTTCTGGCATAAATAAAGAAAGTTTATAATCAGAGGTCTCTGGATTTCGATTCCCGGTTTTAAGGTCTCTCTTACCTCTAAAAGAATCAAGTAGTCGATCCAAGACTTCACGTCCTGGGGTAACTACCAGAAAACGAAAAGAATAATTACCTTTTTCGTCATTTATCTTATTGAAATACTGCCAGATAAGTAAAGCCGCCAAGACCCAGGTTTTGCCTGAACCTGTTGCCATTTTTACAGCATATTTTGGAAACGATATAGTTTCAACTTCCTGTTTTAAGGGAAGGTGTAGGTAAAGTGTTTCGGGTGCTACTCGTTCAAAAAGTCCCTGCAAATTTCCTGGATTTAATATCTCATAACAATAGACTATTGTCTCAATTGCTTGCTTTTGACAGGGGTAAAAACATTCTCCACCCTCTGCATCCCGATTAAACCAGTAATTAAAAAGTTCAAGTGTAGTCTGGGTAATACCCGGCCAACCCTCGTCAACCCAGGCTTTAACCTCTCCTTCTAGGACTTGAGCTAAATACATCTGAGAAAAAGCTTCGTTATCTTTTTTCTTAACCATAGTATCTCCTACACTTCAATTGTTGCTCCTGCATCGTTACCAAAGATATCTACTACACGCACAGCAATGGTTCTCTTTTTTTTCTTATCTAATGTTTCTGTTGCTGCAGTTGGCACTGTTTTAGCTTTTTTACCATTACCTCTAAATGCTTGCCACCCGCTTTTGAAAGTAAATCCATCATAATCCCAATCAACTGCCCAGTAATCTATTAATACGGCAAAATTATCCTTGGCAAGTTTCATTAGTGCATTGTAAGTCTCTTGTTCTTTCTTTGATGTATGGCTAACGGGGATATCCATCAACACATATCGCTTTATGGCAAGCCTTATCTGAACCTTTCCGTCTTCTAAGTCTTTCATCTCTGGCTCATTCATCCGCAGATAAGGTCTTTCATAAAAACGCACCTTGTCAGCAAGTGCTTCAATATCTTCTTCAGTTTTGGCTTTCTTAAGGTAATCATATATGTCTGGAGGAATATCCCGGCTCTCAATTTGAACTTTCAATTTATCTCTTAAGGCACTCTTACGGGACTCTAATGCTTGATGGTAATTATATTCATAATCCCAGCCAAGTATAACTAATCTTCTGTAACCTCTGCCGTCTAATTTTTGTGCCTGAAGTGCAAGCTCTTCTGCTTTCTTTGCAGTAATGGGGCGGTCGGGATAACCAACATATATCAATTCCTCAATGTCATTTACCTTACGAACACCAAGACCGCTTGTTTTATCTCTCGGAGTTGCACCGTAAAGTTTCAGAATCAGATGTTGCATCTCCCAGATTCTACCGCCAGTAAGATAAATCATTTCTCGCTGATAATTGCCGATATTTTCAATTAGAAATGGCTTTGCCTGCTGTTCCACAAGACGAGCACGAGTTACCTGAATTCCAACTTTACCAAGTTCACAACCGATCCAGCGACGATTAAGTTTTTCTGCAACAGCAAGGGTAGTACCTGAACCGGAGAAGAAGTCGGCAACAAGGTCGCTTTCGTTAGATGAGGCTTTGAGGATGCGTTCAAGAAGTGCAGAGGGCTTTTGGGTGTTGAATCCCGTATTCTCTGATGCACTGGCAGCCAAACCCAACGAGGCGATGTCATCCCACACGTCAGCAAGTTTCTTGTGACGGATGACATTTCCCTGTTCATCGGTGTGAACGAAGTGCTTTATCCTTATTTTCCCGCTTGACGTTCTTAGAACTCTTCCTTCGGCTTCTAATCTTCTTACGCTTTCCGCGGAATAGTCGCCTTTTGGAGTTGTATAGAAATATCTACCTTGATCATCCCGACGGTAATGAGTTTTCGCCAACGGTTCTTTTTTCTCAAAGTACATCTCTCCACCAAACACAGCGTCTGCATCCTTAGCGTATCTCAATATTATGTCGTGTTTCGTTGCAAACCGAACTGGGCTTGGAGACTGAGGACCTTCATACCGCCATACAACTTCGTTCAGAAAGTTAGCCTTGCCAAAGATTTCGTCTAAGACTACCTTCACATAGTGCCCAACGTGCCACGCAATGTGTAAGTATAGGCTCCCATCTTCCGCCAGCAATCGTTTCATAAGCTGCAACCTTGGATAAAGCATATCAAGATAAGAATCAGTGCCACCTGCCCAGGTATCTTTGTAGGCAAGGCGTTCAATCACAGAGGGTTCTTTAGTAAACTCATTCCCTTCTATTGTCATCTTGTGAGAATAATCTGCTTTGCTGTCAAAAGGCGGGTCAATATAGATAAGATTTATTTTCCCTTCATACCCTTGTGCAAGAAGTGCCTGCATTGCCAGAAGATTATCGCCCCAAATAAGACGATTCATTTTTTGCTTATCAATGTCTTCTTCGCCAAATAAACCGTCTCGGAAAGATAGAGGAAGTTGTCCAGCTTGCTGGGGATTAGGAATTACCACCTCTGCAGTTTGAAATTCTATATCTTTTGGGTTAGGAGCTCTTCTGGGTTTCGTATCCCACACTAACCTTGCAGAATCTTTTTTTCTATGTTGATTATTAGCCATAGTAATCTCCCTACTTTTTAGTCCTTTAGATATTCTTAATATTTTTCAAGCCAATTTTATCAGCCATTTCCAACTGAGCAAATTGTCCTTGAGTAAGGTCAAGCTTTTTCCTGAGTTCTTTAATCAAATTTGATACATCTTTATTTTTCATGACTGTACTCGAGACAATATTCAACGTATAAGATTCTATGAAGTATTATATAGAATTTTAATGCAAAGTCAAAACTTTTTGTTTTGGTTGTCAATAGGGGCTAAAGGAGCAAGTGATATTGTCCGTGCTTCTAGATGTAATACGTGAAAATTCCCGATTTAAAAAAAGATAATAATGGGAAAACAAAAAGGCAGACCAATAAAATATGTTCCTTTGAGAACCCTTCCTTCACGGCTTTATGCTTTGATGTTGAAGGAAGCATTAGCAAAACATAAAATTCCATCGATAGTCAAAGGTGATGATGTGGGGATTATGTTAGGCAGTTATTCTACCACCTCCCCGGTTGAGGTTTCCATCTGGGTTCCTGAAAAGGACAAAAAAAGATGTGAAGAGATAGCTGATCAGATGTTCGACCATATATGATTTTCGGTATCGATCAAGAGATTTGTTCTTTTTCTGGTCAAAGCCCCGTTTTTAATCGGGGTTTTTTTATTTTAGATAATACAAAAAATAGGATAAATACCGATAATAAAATGAAGAGTAAGCAGTAGACAGTAGGCAGATGAGATTTTTGGAGTGTCAAGCTTTAGCTTGACTGGATAGTGGCTCTTGTTAGTGCGGGAAATCCAATTCCCGCACTAACATAAACATATTCTCAAAATAGTGTTTTTATGGAAGAGTTAGAGATCAAAAAAGAAAGGCTCGAAAAGGAACAAGAGATAAACGAAGCAAAAAAGCTTTTGGATTTTTTTCTAAAAGCTTTGAAAAACATAATGATCTATCCTGAGGATAATCCTATCCCTTTTGAATTCAAAAAAGGTCTTTACAAAAAATTCAAAGATTTTTTAGAAAAAAATGGTGAATTTAAAATTCAGGTCGATTCAACCAATCTTTTATATCAAAATGAAGTGATCTATCATGATCAATCAAAAGATGTGCGTATGCATCAAGAGAAAAGCATCGCTTTCTTTATATATAGAGATGGTATAAGGGAGATAAAATTTGAGATGGGTCTTCCTGAGAAGGAGTTGAACTCTTTTTTAGAAATATTAAAATTAGTAGTAAAAAGGCTTGTGCCAGAGGATGATCTGGTAACTTTATTATGGGGCAAAGACTTTAATTTCATAAAATATGAGGTAGTGGATGAAATTTTAGCTGAGGAGCTTTCTTATTCCACTCAGGTTTTTTCTCAGCCCGACTTCGAGAAGCTATATCACTCCGAGATAGACCTTCCTGAAACAGAAGAGGAGAAAAAAGTTAAGGGGGAAAAGGTTAAAATCTTTGTAGAAAATATCAAAGCATTTGCAGAAGGAGAAATAACTGATCTTAACAAGCTTTTAGCTATGGATCAAAAATATCACCCTTTGGAGGCAACCATCTCTGTTTTTATTGAGATTCTGAATCAGGAAGAGCTTCCAGACTTTTATGAAATGGTGGGTCTGATCGAAAAAGGATTGGATTTGCTTATAGAGACATACGATTTCGCTTCTACTTATAAGATAATTGAGGCGATCAAGCAGGTGGAGCAGAGGTTTTCAGGGATTTCGAAAGAGAGGTCCGAGAGATTGAAGATTGCAGTAGAAAGGGCAGGTGATAAAAGAAGGATAGAGATTATTGGCGAGATACTTAACCGGGAAAAGAAAGTTGACCTTTTTTCTGTTCAGGATTATCTTTGTTCCCTTTATTGGAATTCCATCTCAAATTTAATTAATATTTTGGGGGAGTTAAAGACCTTTTCAGCACGAAAGATGGTTTGTCGAGTATTGGAGAAATTCGGCAGGGAAAATCTCGAGTTGGTGGGAAAGGGAGTATTTGATTCCCGCTGGTATGTTGTGAGAAATATTTTATGGGTCTTAGGTGAGATTGAAGATAGGAGAGGGGTCGAATTTGTAAATTTTGCCCTAAAACATGAAGATGTCAGGGTTCGCAGGGAAGCGATCAGGATTTTGGAAAAAATTGGAGATTCTAACTCTGGCACTGCTTTAATTCCTCTTTTGGATTATGATTTTAATAAAATTCGCATAATGGCAGTTAAGCTTTTAGCCAAATGGAAGGTCAAAGAGGCTATAAAACCTTTGCTGGAGATAGCTGAAAAGAAGGAGTTTCATAATATAGATATTGAGGAGAAAAAGGAGCTGCTTTTAGCTTTAGCAATAATTGGCCGAGACGAAATAATACCCTTTTTTAGAAAGCTTTTGAGGAAAAGGGCTTTTTTTAATCGGGAAAAAAAGATCGAAACTAAAATCCTGGCGATAAAAGCCCTGGGAGCATTAAATTTTTTAAAGGCAAAAAATTTATTGACGGAGATTAAAACCAAAAGGAATAAGACCTTAAAGGAAGCATCAGCTAAGGCCTTAGCAAAATTAGAGTTGCTACCAAAAATTTAGTTAAATCTTTTACCATGGGAAAAGAGACTTCAACAAAATCTTCAGATAAAAAGTTTTTAGATAGACAAGAAGAAACCCTTCTTCAGAAAGGGAAAGAGCTTGTAAGTCAGCTTCATGCCTCGATAAAAACTGCGCAAATTTATGAGCAAAATAACGAGATGTTTATAAAGCAAAGCAGAAAACTTTTTGATCTGATATCGGAGCTTATTCAAAAAGAAGGGGAGATATTGTTGGTCTCAAAAGAGGGGTATTTGTTTTTAAACGATCTTAGGTTGAAATTCGATTTGGAAAAATATGCGGGAAGTAAATTTATAATGGAGATTTTTGAGAGATTTGATATGGAAAAAATTTCAATTGAGGAGGGGGTCACATCGAGTGAACTCGACAGCTTCGTTTATCTTTTTGGTCATCTGAATCCTGAAGAAAAGGACATCTTCGATCTTTTCGAGGAAAAGATTCACAAGCTTGGTATATCCCATATAAAAGTTGAGAGGATACCTCTTTTCAAAAAGGAGTCTTATAAGAAGTCCTTGCAAGAAAACAAAAGATTAGCAAAAAAGACTTTTTTCAACGCAGTAACAGTTGTCAGGGAGGCTATGTCGAGTTTGGAATCTCGCAAGACAGTCAACATCGTCAGGGTTAAAAGGATGGTTCAATCTTTGGTCGATTTGATAATGGAGGATGAGGGAACTTTTTTGGAGTTAACTGCTCTTAAAAATTTCGATGAATATACTTATATACATTCAGCAGATGTATGTGTTTTATCCATTATGTGTGGTGTGAGATTAGGACTTGAGAAAAATAAATTATGTGAGCTTGGTTTTGCCGCTTTATTTCATGATCTGGGGAAGGTCAGACTCCCCTATGAATTGATTAATAAGCCTGCTGAATACGATGACTCCGAATGGGTCCAGATAAGGCGTCATCCTGAGTTGGGGGTCAAGACAATTTTATCCTTTCGGAGACTCGATGACTACTCGATGAGAGCAATATTGGTTGCTTTTGAGCATCACCTAAATCTGGATTTGTCCGGATATCCAAAGGTTTCAAAAAAAAGGGATTTGAATCTTTTCTCAAGAATAGTGAGCATCGCCGATGCTTATGATGCTATGACCTCAGGAAGGGTATATATTAAAACATCATACTCCCCGGATGAGACTTTGAAAAGAATGTTTTATCGCTCTGGTATCTTTTATGATCCGGTATTGCTTAAGGTTTTCATAAACGTTGTAGGGGTATATCCGGTGGGCACTCTGGTTGTTTTAGATACCGGGGAGATAGGGGTAGTATGTGGTATTAACTCGGAGGATTTAGCCCGTCCCAGAGTTAAAATAATTGCGGACAGATACGGTGAAAAAAAGGAATATAAGGTGGTGGACTTAAGGAAATTCGATGAGACAAGAAACGAATACCACTTTTCAATTGTGCAAACTTTAGACCCGCAAAGATACAAAATCGACATCTCACAATATCTTGCAGTCGAGTGATAATATTACCAGAGTCTCATTTTGATTTTTGGTCAGTTTCTGTGCAAAAAAAAGGAATTCCCAACAGAAAAAGCAGATTACGAAAATGTGAGGGATGCAATAAAAATTTTTAGAAATTATAATTTATTAAAAGATTAATTCTTTTATCGTAAGGTTGTAAAGCTAACCCCACCTCCAAATCCTTCATCTTTATCTTATCGAAATTGTAAAGGTGAGCGTCCACATAAGCATCAAACATGCTTATAAAAATTATTCCTGATACGACCCATAAATATAGGTTTCTTGTGTCACGATGATACTGATAGAGGTCAAACTGGTAGAGGGAATCTACAAAGTTTTTGGCGTTTTTAAAATTTTTTTCGGATTTGTCAGTTTTTATCCATTCGTCCAAGGCTAAGATGATATAGCTTGTCTCAAATCCGAAGGCTACTATCGCTTTTAGATATTTTTCGTTATAAAACTGCCCCCATCCAGGAAAAGTAACTGACCTTAATAATGCTCCCATTGGTGATTTATGCTTTAAAGTGCTATCACAGGACGCAAAAAAGATTTTTTTTTCATTTTTGGCAAAGACC
The DNA here is from genome assembly GCA_030615745.1 of Candidatus Zixiibacteriota bacterium. Classification (GTDB taxonomy): domain Bacteria; phylum Zixibacteria; class MSB-5A5; order MSB-5A5; family SM23-73-2; genus SM23-73-2. Next base: position 71,035 of record JAUWYR010000002.1, read on the forward strand.
TTTTGAAAAGAAAAGAGGCTTAAAATTATAAGTGTGTTCAGAAAAAAAATTATCATTTTTTTCATTTCTTCAAAAGATAGATTCTTATCCCAAAAAAACAAGCGATTTTTATCCGGTTCATTTCGTCATAAATGGAAAACCCTTCACTCTAAGAATATAACTGAAAGCAACGTATCTGGTAAAAATTATAAAATGATAATGCGGGCTTCCAGCCCTCAAAAGAGAGATTGCTTCGTCCCGATTTCATCGGAACTCGCAATGACGTCTTCCTTTGTCATTGCGAGCCGAAGGCGTGGCAATCTCTGACGGAAATAAGAGTTTTTCAGACCAATCTAAAAAAACTTGACTTCACTTTGACCAATTCGTATATATTATTTGGAGTTATGAAGTTAGAGATTTCTGAGAAACTGCAATCGAGGCTGGTTCCTGAGACAAAAGTTGTGGTTTTAACAGGAGCAGGAATTTCAGCTGAGAGTGGAGTCCCCACTTTCAGGGGTAAAGAGGGCTTGTGGAAGAAGTTCCGGCCAGAGGAGCTGGCTACATTTGAGGCTTTTATGGCTAATCCCAAACTTGTGTGGGAATGGTATCAATACAGAAGAAAACTCTTGGAGCAGGTTAAGCCCAATTTGGGGCATAAAGCTTTAGTCGATTTTCAAAAGTTTTTTAAAGGTTTCACATTGATAACTCAGAACGTTGATGGTCTTCACCAAAAAGCTGGCTCTTTTGATATAGTCGAACTTCATGGTAATATAAAAAGGAACAGATGCATAAGTTGCGGAAAGATATTTGAAAGCTTAAAGAATTTAAAAGAGAAAAACCCTCCTTTATGTGATTGCGGAGGTAGAATTCGTCCGGATGTAGTGTGGTTCGGAGAGATGCTTCCTCAGGATGCTTTACAAAAGGCTTTTTTTGTATCATCAAACTGCGAGTTGTTCTTCTCAATTGGGACCTCTGCTGTGGTTCATCCTGCTGCTTCCCTTCCAATTATGGCTAAAAGAGGTGGCGCATATCTTATTGAGGTTAATATCGAGCCTACTGAGCTTTCCTTTATCACAGATGAGAAGTTATTGGGTAAAGCAGGAGAAATCCTGCCTGAGATTGTGAAGCTCTTCAGAAAAAATTCGCAAAAAGATATGTAGGTCGAATTTCTGAATTCGACTAAAAGTTATGAAGGCAAAAGATGTAAAAGAAAAAATAGATGAAGCTTACCAGATTTTAAGATCGTGTAATCTTTGTGGTAACCTCTGTGGTGTTAATAGATTGAATGGTCAAAAAGGAAGATGTAAAGCTGCAGGTGAGCTTATGGTCTCAAGCCAAAACATCCACTTCGGGGAGGAACCACCTATTTCAGGAAAAAGGGGCTCTGGTAATATATTTTTCACCTGGTGCAGTCTGAGATGTCTTTATTGTCAGAATTATCCCATAAGCCAGCTCGGAGTGGGAAGGGTTGTAACTTCACAAGAGTTGGCAGAGATGATGATCTATCTTGAGAAAAAAGGATGCCATAATGTGAATTTAGTGACTCCCACACATTTTATCCCCCAGATAATAGAGGGTGTATCAAAAGCAAAGGATATGGGTTTTCATCTGCCTTTGGTCTATAACACCTCAGGGTATGAGACCAAATCCGCCCTAAAACTCTTAGAGGGGATAATCGATATATATCTTGTGGATATGAGATACTCAGATAATGGGATAGCAAATACTCTATCCCAGGCAAAAAATTATACCAGGGTCAACCGGGATGCGGTCAAAACAATGTATTCACAGGTCGGGAACTTAAAAATAAAAGATGGTCTGGCTACCCAGGGAGTGATAATAAGGCATCTTGTGCTTCCTAATAAGCTTGCCGGTTCCAAAAAGACTTTTGAGTTCATCCAGAAAAAGGTCTCAGAAAAAGCCTGGGTAAGCCTGATGATGCAGTATTTTCCTGCTTATAAGGCACTAAATTTCAGACTTTTAAAAAGAAAAACCACAAAAAAGGAATATCAAAAAGTTTTTGAGGAGTTCTTTGAAGTTGGTCTTTCCAATGGGTGGATTCAGCTTAATTGAGGTGAGTAAAGTGCGTAAAATTTCTCTAACCTTAATTTTCTTTTTTCTTTTTACCTGCGCCTATTACAATACCTTCTACCATGCAGAAAAGCATTTTAAAAATGCTCGAAAAATTGACCGGAGCTCCGAATCGGACGCACCTAATCCTAGGGCATTCGGAGAGTATGACAATGCGATAAAGAAAGCCTCCAAGATTTTGACCTTTCATTCTAAAAGCAAATGGGTGGATGACGCCTTGTTTATGATCGGACAATGCTTTTATTATAAAGGTGAATACCTTAAAGCAGAAAGAAAATTCAAAGAGCTTATAGTTGGATTTCCCAAAAGTGATTTGGTAGAGGATAGCCACTATTTTTTAGGACTATGTTATCAAAAATTGGAGGATCCACTCAAAGCGAAAAAACAGTTCAGCCAGATCTTGGCTGATCCCCAGAAAAAAAAGCATAAAATGGATGCTTTGTTTATGCTGGGAGAGGTCTTTTTTCAAGATGGTGAATATGATAGTGCGATTGTTCAATATCAAAGGCTTTTAAAAGAGGGTGCTGAGAAAAACATTTCGGTTAAAGCCCAGTTCAGAATAGGTGAATGTTGTTTTTTAAACCACGAATATGAAAAGGCAAAAGATGCTTTTTCTGAAATTGAAAAACTTGATCCAGACCAGGAGAGCTTATTTAAATCCAAATTCAAGATAGGGGAATGTTTTTATCTTTTAAAAAATTATCAGAAAGGCTTGGATGAATTCCTAAATCTTTCTAAAAAGGAGGAATACTATAAATATCTTGCGGATGTAAAATTAAAGATTGCCCAGGGTTATCTTTTTTTGGACAAAATCGAGGAAGCTACAGATGAATATAAAAAAATAACAGTTGAGTATCCAAAAACAGATTGGTCAGCTGAGGCTTTTTTTCAACTTGGGCTTATCTACCAAGAAAAAATTTACGACCTTTCCAAAGCTAAGGAGATGTTCGATCTTTGTAGCAAAGAAAAACAGGGGACCACTTTAGCTAAAAGGGCTTTGGAAAAATCTGCTGACATCGCCAAGTTGGAGGAGTATCAGGCTGAGCTTTCAAAGGAGGAAACTGAGAGGTCTGTTAAGACTTTATTTCTTTTAGCTGAGGTTTATTTAACTCAGATGAACCAGCCCGATTCAGCCTTAGCTGAGTATCTTCTTTTGGCTGAAAAATATCCAGAATCAGAGTACGCCCCTAAATCACTTTATGCAGCTGGCTGGATTTTTTTGCATTTGAAAAATGATACAACAGAGGCTCAAAAACTTCACAGAAGAATTTTAAAAGAATATCCGAAATCCGATTATGCCAAGTTAGCTTCACAATTATCGGAGTCTTTTCCTGATACCTTAGAATATCCAGAAGATATCTATTTAGAAGCTGAGCGCCTTCTTTTTGAAGAAGGGAAAATTGACTCTGCTTTAAGTTTGCTTAAAAAGATTACCGAAAAATATCCTGAAAGCGCCTATGCAGCTAAATCCCGGTATACTTTAGCCTGGGTAATTGAGAATTTTAAGAATACTGGTGATAGCAGTGCTATTTTCGCCTATCAGGAGGTAATAGAGAAAAATCCAGACTCGGAATATGCTGAGTTTGCCAAAATCAGGCTGGGCTTAAAAAAACAAAAAAAAGAACCCGAAGCACCACCGGCTACTCAACCCGATACTACAGATACAACAGAAGCGGAAGCTCCCTCAGCTTTTGAGGCAGGGATACCCTTTGCTCCCACTCCGATAAAAAAGGAGCCTTTCGTCTATCCTGAGGAGATGGTAGATTTAAACATACGGACGAAAGTGAGGTTCAAAATCAAAATTGAGATGGATGGGAAGGTAAGCGATACTCAAATTTTGAATCCCTCAGGTTATTATGATATAGACGATGCTGCAACACAGGCTGCTCTTTCTACCATGTTCAGCCCGGATAGCATAGAGGTTATCCTTTTACCGGGATGGTTTTTGTATGATGTGGAGGTGAAACCTCCAGAATAAAAAGATCACCTTTTGAACCAGACTGATTAAGATATTTTTGCGTATCCATTCATACGAAAATGGTTTTTCAAAAAAAAGTTAAGTTAATCTCATCTGAAAAGCTCACCAGTGATCTCTTCAGATTGAGGTTTTTTTGTCCAGAGGTCGCAAAGGGTGCAAAGCCTGGAAATTTCGCTCATATCCGGATAAGCCAGAATACTACTCCCCTTTTGAGGAGGGCTTTCAGTATTTTTGATGTCGATTTGAAAAAGAAGACATTCGATATTCTTTTCAAAGTTGTAGGGTTGGGAACAAAGATTTTGTCTGAGAAAAAAAAGGGGGAGAGTTTAGATGTTTTAGGACCTTTAGGAAACAGTTTTCTTATTTCATCAAAAGAGCAAAATTTAGTTCTGGTAGCTGGTGGAATGGGAATCGCACCTCTTATGTTTTTAGCTTCTTATCTGGTTAAAAGTGAAAAAATCAAGCGGGAAAAAATTAGCTTTTTATATGGGGAAAAGACAAAAAACAACTTTGTTTGTTTGGGTCAGCTTAAAAAGTTAGGGGTAAAAACGGTTCTCACAACAGAGGATGGCACAAAAGGTTTTAAAGGTAAAGTGACAGATCTTTTTTTAAAGCGAAGAATTAAACTTGGAATTGGGAAAAATTGTTTTATCTATTCTTGCGGTCCACAAAAGATGATGAAAAAGATGTCTGAGCTCTCAAAAAAATATGATCTTTTCTGTCAGCTTTCTTTGGAAACTCATATGCCCTGCGGTTTAGGAGCTTGCTTCGGATGTGTGGTTAAATATATAAAAAATGATACCACTCCCCTGGCCGGGCAGGCAACTTATAAAAGAATCTGTGTGGATGGACCGATATTTGATGCAAGAGAGGTTGAGCTTGATTGACCTAAAGGTAAAAATTGGGAAAATAATATTTAAAAATTCGGTCCTTGTTGCCTCCGGCACTTTTGGATATGGTGAGGAGTATTCAGAGCTTTTCGATTTAAACAGATTAGGTGGGATAATCACCAAATCTGTTACCTTAAATCCCAGAGAGGGAAACCCACCCCCGAGAACCTGTGAGACCCCATCAGGAATGCTCAACTCCATCGGTCTGGCTAACATCGGGATTGAAAAGTTCATCCAAGAAAAACTTCCCTTTTTGAGGAAATTTAATACCAGAATTATAGTTAACGTTGCCGGAAGCACCGTGGATGAATATCTTCAGGTGGTGGAGAAGTTAAATAGGGCAAAAGGGGTCGATATGCTGGAGATAAATATCTCCTGTCCCAATGTAGTTGAGGGTGGTATGGTTTTTGGCTCGGACCCTGAGTGTGCTTTCAGATGTGTAAAGTCTATAAGGAAAGCAACAGATTATCCCTTGGTGACTAAATTGACTCCTAATGTTAGGGATATAGGTGAGATAGCCTTAGCAGTTGAGGATGCAGGCTCAGATTGTGTTTCACTTATAAACACTTTAGTTGGGATGGCAATCGATTCTAAGACAAAAAAACCTCTTTTAGCAAATATTACAGGTGGTCTTTCTGGTCCTGCTATAAAACCAGTGGCTTTGGCTATGGTCTGGAAAGTTGCCCAAAAGGTTAAAATTCCAGTTGTGGGAATAGGTGGCATTACAAACACTGAGGATGCTTTGGAATTTTTACTGGCTGGAGCATCCTTGATTCAAGTGGGGACTTCTAATTTTATAGACCCACAAACCGCTATTAAAATTATTGAGGGGTTGAAAAATTATTGTAAGGGAAATAAAATCTCAAAAATAAAAAGTCTTATAGGAAAATTGAAGATCGGAGATTGAGAAATATGAAATTTATTGAAAAATTAAAAAAAATCTCTCAGAAAAACAACTCACTTCTCTGTGTTGGTTTGGATACCGATATAAAAAAGATTCCTCTTTTTTTACATAAAGAGGATGACCCTGTTTTCTCTTTTAATAAAAAAATAATCGATTCCACATCTGATTTAGTCTGCGCATATAAGCCCAACATCGCATTTTATGAGGCTTTAGAAGAAAAAGGATGGGAGAGTTTAAAAAAAACAACAGATTATATTCCAACTGATATACCTGTGATCTTGGATGCTAAAAGAGGAGATATCGGCAATACCGCCAAAATGTATGCAATCGCATTTTTTGAAAAGTTGAAAGTGGATGCTGTTACATTAAATCCTTATTTGGGTGAGGATGCTATAAATCCTTTTCTGGAATACGATGATAAATTGTCATTTATCCTCTGTCTAACCTCTAACAAATCCGCAGACGATTTCCAGTTGAGAAAAATCGATGGAAAGCCTTTATACCAATTGGTGGCTGAAAAAGTCTTAGAGTGGAACAAAAAACAAAACTGTGGGTTGGTTGTGGGCGCAACATATCCTGAGCAGCTAAAGAAAATAAGGGAGATTGTTCCGAATTTACCAATCCTCATCCCTGGCGTAGGAGCACAAGAAGGAGATTTAGAGTCAACAGTTAAATTTGGAACAGATAAAGATGGAAATTTAGCTATTATAAATTCATCCAGAGGGATAATCTACGCATCAGTGAATGAAGATTTCGCAGATGCGGCAAGGGAAAAGGCAAAAAAGCTAAAAGATACGATAAATCTTTTCCGCAAAAAGTAGGGGATTCTTATGAAATTAGTAACTTCTGAACAGATGAGAAATATTGACAAGAAAACAATTACGGGAGTGAAAATCCCTGGTCTGGAGCTGATGGAGAAAGCAGGGAGAGGTTCTGCAGAGGTGGCAAAAGAGATGCTTGGGGGTGAGGTGGAAGGTAAGAAGGTTTTGATCTTCTGTGGTAGAGGAAATAACGGTGGGGATGGATTTGTTGTGGGGAGGTATCTTTCTCAGTGGAAAGCAGATGTCTCCTTCTATCTTTTAGCTAAAAAAAATGATTTGAAAGGTGATGCAAAGACCAATTTAGAAAAAGCTGAGAGACTAAATTTGCCCATCTATGAGATTCTGAATGAGAAGGATTTGCCAAAAATAAAAGATACTTATTTGATAGTGGATGCGATCTTCGGAACAGGTTTCAAAGGAAAAGCAGAAGGGTTGGATTATGAGGTGATAAAATTCATCAATGAGTCTGACTCCTCTGTTTTAGCTATCGATGTCCCCTCAGGACTGAATGCTGATAACGGAGAGATTGAAGGTATATGTGTGAAAGCTAAAAGCACAGCCACAATGGGTTTACCCAAAATAGGTCATTTTTTCCATCCAGGAAAAGACTTTTCTGGAAAGGTAAAAGTCATAGATATAGGTGTTCCTGAGGATGTGATAGATGAAGAGAATATAAATCTGAATGTGATAACAAAAAAGATGGTATTGGCTTTACTTCCCCAAAGAGCAGGTGATGCTTACAAAGGGAGCTGCGGCAGGGTTGTCTTGATCGCCGGGTCAACCGGAATGACTGGTGCAGCAGCCTTAGCATCCTTGTCCTGTTTAAGGGTGGGAGCCGGGATGGCTATTTTGGGTCTGCCTAAGACCTTAAATGATATAATGGAGACAAAGTTAACTGAGGTTATGACCGAACCTCTGCCGGATGTGAGAAAAAAGGGTGCTTTAGCTTTAAGAGGTCTTGGTGAGATAAATCAACTTTTGAAATGGGGAGATTGCCTGGCTTTGGGACCAGGATTAGGTCAGCACTTCGAAACAATTGAGTTAGTTAGAAGATTGGTCAAAAAGACCAATTTGCCAACAATAGTTGATGCAGATGGTCTGAATGCTTTAGCCAAAGATAGCTCCATTTTAAAAGAGATAGACCTGCCTTTGATTTTAACACCCCATATTGGTGAGCTACAGAGATTGATCGATGTTCCCTTAGAGGAGATTGCAAAGGATAGGATAAAGTATGCGATAGAGTCTGCCAAGGAGTTCAACTGCATTTTAGTTTTCAAAGGTGCTCCAACGATTGTCGCTTTTCCAAAAGGTGAAGCTTTTGTTAATTCAACTGGAAATGCTGGGATGGCAACCGCAGGGTCAGGGGATGTTTTAACCGGGATAATAATCGGACTTTTAGCTCAACTCCTTTTCGATGAAAAAAGAAAAGATGAAGATAAGATGAATTTAATGTTAGATTCAGCCAAAAGTGGAGTTTTCATCCATGGCTTAGCCGGGGATTTAGCTAAAGATGAGAAGGGTGAGATGGGGATGATAGCCGGGGATATAATGGAGAAGATACCAGAGGCTTTGAGAAAGCTGTCAATGGTCAACGGATCGAGCGGTCAACGGATGAAACGGATTTAGCGGATAATCTGTTTAATCAGTTAAATCCGTTGATGGTCTTTTGTTAATTATGAACAAGAGTATACCTCATCAAGAACTCACTTACAAAATTATTGGAGCGGCAATGGCGGTTTATAATGAGTTGGGTCCTGGATACAAGGAAGAAATCTATCAGAAAGCTTTAAAAGTAGAGCTTTCCTCTAATAACATTTCTTTTGAACCTCAGAAAGCGCTATCTATCATATTTAAGGGAACTCAGGTGGGGCTACACTTTTTAGATTTTTTGGTTGAAGATAAGGTGGTTGTGGAAATTAAAGCTTTATCACGTTTGGATAATTCTTGCGAGGCTCAAGTTATATCCTATCTCAAAGCCAGCGGATGTGAGGTAGGATTGTTGATAAATTTTGGAGAGGAAGAATTGATTTACAAAAGGATATTGCCGCCAAAGAAGATAAAAGATAAACGGTTAGCTGATTAGTCAGCGGATGAAACGGATTGAGCGGAAAATCCGTTTAATCTGCTAAATCCGTTGAGCGTTTTAAATCAAAGAAGAAAAAATGAGAGAAGAGATTTCTGAAAGAATCAAAAAAATAACTGACCAGCTTTTTCCAAAATTGGTAAAGCTAAGAAGGGAGTTTCATCAATATCCTGAATTAGCTTACAAAGAGTTTGAAACATCAAAAAGGATTACAAGAGAATTAAAAAAACTAAGACTTGAAGTTAAAACCAAAGTTGCTAAAACTGGAGTTGTTGGTTTGTTAAAAGGTTCAAAAGGTGGCAAAACTGTTGCTCTGCGTGCTGATATGGATGCACTGCCTTTGGTTGAGCAAACCAACCTGCCCTACAAATCAAAAAACAAAGGTGTTATGCATGCCTGTGGACATGATCTGCACATGAGTTGCGTTTTAGGTTCTGCTATGGTTCTAACTAAATTAAAAGACAAGTTATCTGGAAATGTTAAATTCATCTTTCAGCCTTCTGAGGAAGTTGGACCCGGAGGGGCTAAGCCTATGATAGAGGAAAAAGTTTTGGAAAACCCTAAAGTTGATGGGATTTTTTCTCTGCATTCTGACTCCTCTATCCCTGTTGGGAAAGTAGGTATAAAATTTGGACCTATGATGGCTCAAGCTGATAGCTTTGATTTAGCTATAATTGGTAAAGGTGGTCATGGGGCCAGACCACAAGATGGGGTGGATGCTATAGTGGTTGCCTCACAGGTGGTCTCTTCTTTGCAGACTATTGCCTCAAGAAAAATAAATCCAACCTGTCCAGTAGTTGTATCTATTGGACAAATAGAGGGTGGGACTGCCCGTAACATCATATGTGATAAAGTGATATTAAAAGGAACTGTGCGCAGTTTAGAAAAGAATGTGGCAAAAAAGGCTCCCATTCTGATAAAAGAGATAACCTCTGGTATAGTTAAATCTTTTGGCGCAGATTTCGAATTCCATTATAGCCCCGGTTATCCAGTTTTGATAAATGACCCCAAGATGACAGATTTGGCTAAAAAAGCAATAGAGTTGCTTTATGGCAAAGATAAAGTTTATAAGATTTTAAATCCTATGATGGGAGCAGAAGATTTTGCATATTTTCTTCAAAAAATACCCGGCACAATGATGAGATTAGGTATAAGGAATGAGAAAAAGAAAGCGATCTATCCCTGGCATCACCCTAAATTTAGAGTGGACGAAGATGCGATAAAGGTTGGCACTGCGGTTTTGAGCCAGTGTGTCTTGAATTTTTTATCAGGTTAAGAAATTGATATGAAACTTAGCATAAAGACTCTATTTCTTTTTTGGTTTTTAGTTTTACTTTCACCTGATCCTTTGTATTCAGCCAAAGGTCATTACTATCCAGGTGACTGGATAAGTTATTCTGTTTTCAGATTTATAACCTGCATTGCAAAGGATTTCGAACATATCTATTTCGGGACAACCGGGGGTGTTACCCGCTACCATATATACCAAAAGTCGTGGGAGCCACCCTTTACCACCTCGGATGGGCTTCTGGATAACAGAATCAGAAAGATTGCCTATGATCCATCTATAGATGAGTTGTGGTTTGACACCCCCTCTGGAGTATCTGTCTACACCCCTGTTTTCGAGGAATGGTATTTTGGGGGTGACTTTCCAGATAGTCTGGTTAAAAATAAAAATGATAAAAATCCAAAACCACCCTTCCCTCAGCTTTTGATGGAATTCGGATATGCATTTTATCCTGAAGGCTATATCACCGACTTAAAACTTAACCGCTACCAGGTTACCGATTATCTTTTGGATGATTGGGATAACCTCTGGATCGGAACCTGGGGACTGAACGCAGGGGTTGCGGATTTACGCTATTCAGAGCTGGAGATGTTTGAATATGGTCTTTATCAAAAGGATGTGAAAGCTATAATTTTAGATGGCGATCATATCTGGTTTGGAGGTAAAAGATTATATCCTTTTGAAAATGGAATAACAAGGTTTGACAGAAAAGAAAAATCCTGGGATTATTTCGAGGAGCAAAAGACTTCTGGATTAGAATCTGCACAAATTAACGTTATAGAGGCTGATTCAGATTATGTGTGGTTTGGCACAGATTTTGGTTTAGCAAGATACGATAAAGAGAAAAATCTCTTTAGATTTTACGATACTTTTAATGGTTTAAGAGATGATAGAATAACCTCTTTAAGATCTGATGGGCAAATTCTCTGGATCGGAACAGGTAGTGGTCTTAACTTCTTCTGGCTCAAAAAAGATTCTATCGGGACTATCGAAGACCCTTTAGTAAAAAATGTTCACATTAATACTATTGATGTGGAAAAAAACTATCTCTGGGTGGGAACTGACTGGGGAGTTTTTCGAATGAACAAAAATAATGGAGAATGGTTCAGATTTTCAACCCCGGATGGAATGCTTAACTCACAGATAAATCACATTTTAAAAAAAGAGGATATGCTCTGGTTTACCACATCTTATGGAATCTTAGGATATGACACTCAAACTGGTGAAAGGGAAATCATAAGGGGTGGGTTTGATTTTCCAGGGAATGATCCAAAAAAACTTGCCACAGACGATAGAAATATCTGGGTGGCTACCTATTATGGAGTCTGGAAGATGGACAGAAATACTAAAGTATGGAGGCTTTATACAACAGAGGATGGTCTTTTAGATGATGATGTGCAGGATTTAGTTTTGGATAAAGATTATATCTGGTTCGGAACCCCGGAGGGCGCAACGAGATTTTTCTGGAACAATCCTAAAAGAATAGATTAGATGAGATTAGAGAATATAGGTGAGTTCGGTCTTATCGAGCTTTTCAGAAAATCGTTTCCTTCAAAAAATAAAAGAGTGATATTAGGATTAGGGGATGATTGTGCGGTGTTAAAAACCAATCCCAAAAAGTTTTTGCTTTTTACCACAGATTCTATGATGGAGAAAGTCCATTTTGACCTGAATTATTTTACCTGGGAACAAATCGGCAAAAAGGCGATTGTATCAAATATAAGTGATATTTCCGCTATGGGTGGAGAGCCAATATCTTGTTTGGTCTCTTTAGGTCTTCCAAAAAAGATGAAAACAGATGATGTTTTAAAATTGTATTCTGGAATGAATAAGATAGCAAAACTTTTTAGATTCTCAATCTCAGGTGGAGATGTATTTCTCTCAGATAAAATTGTGATAACTATTGCCCTTTTAGGAGAGGTTAAGCCTTCATTTTTGAAAAAAAGGTCAGGTGCAAAAACAGGCGACCTTTTATGCGTAACCGGAGAGCTCGGCGAATCTCAAGCAGGATTAGAGCTATTGAAAAAATATAAAAAACTTACAAAGTTTCCCTTGAATAAAGAGATACTCAGGAAACACTTAAATCCTTCTCCCCGGTTAAAAGAGTCAAAAATTTTAGTTAGAAATTTAAAAGTCACATCTATGATAGATATATCCGATGGTCTTTTAGGTGACCTTTTCCATATATTAGAGGAAAGCAAAGTTGGCGCAATACTTTTTAAGGAAAAAATTCCTGTAAGCAAAAGGGTAAAAAAAATTACACACCTTTTAAAAAATTCACCCCTACACTATGCCCTTCATTCAGGTGAGGAATATGAGCTTTTGTTTACTATTAAGAGAAAAGATATCGAATCGCTGAAAAAACTGAAGATTAAAGTATCAGTTATTGGAGAGATCACGGATAAACTAAAAAAGATTGAGATGGTTGATAAGAGAGGGAAGAAAAGGGTTTTGAAAAAGAGGGGGTATGTGCATTTTTAATAATTGGAGTGTAAAGCCCCGCCTAAGGCGGAATCTACGACTTCAGCTTTACTTTGCTCTTTTTCGTGTTTTTCACTGGCAAATAATAACTTACGAGGGTGTCTGAGATTAAAAGGACGGCTTAGAGGCAATTTTTTCTGTTTTTAAGTGGTTTTTGCTTGACTTTTACTAATCCTTGAGTTATGTTTAGATAGAATTCCTAAGAATTTCAGGTTTTGGGTTTTTTTATAGTTTTTGGCACAATGATATTTTTCTAACCCTTTAACCCAGGAGGTAAAATGAAGAAAGGACTTCTTATGGTGGTAATCTTTCTTTGTCTGAGCTTGCCGGCTTTTGCCCAGGACACCCTGCTGTGGAGCCGCACCTACGGGGGGAGTTCTTTTGACGATGGCCATTCTGTCCAGCAGACCACAGATGGGGGGTATATAGTGTCGGGATGTTCAGAGTCTTTTGGTACCGGCCCCGGTGATGTCTATCTGATCAAGACGGACTCTCTCGGTGACACCCTGTGGAGCCGCACCTACGGGGGCAATGCCCCTGTATGGGATTGGGGCTATTCTGTCCAGCAGACCACAGATGGGGGGTATATAGTGGTGGGAGCTACACAGTCTTTTGGTGCCGGCGAGTGGGATGTCTATCTGATCAAAACCGATTCCAGCGGTGACACCCTGTGGACCCGCACCTACGGGGGCAGTGGAATAGACTGGGGCTATTCTGTCCAGCAGACCACAGATGGGGGGTATATAGTGGCAGGAGGGACGACCTTTCTTGGTGCCGGCTTTACCGATGTCTATCTGATCAAGACCAACTCCCTCGGCGACACCCTGTGGACCCGCACCTGCGGGGGGGGTAACTATGATGTGGGCTGGTCTGTCCAGCAGACCGCAGATGGGGGGTACATAGTGACGGGGAGGACAGAATCTTTTGGTGCCGTCAACAATGTTGTCTATCTGATCAAGACCGTCTGCCTCGGCGACACCCTGTGGACCCGCACCTACGGGGGAAGTGGCGAGGATCAGGGCTGGTTTGTCCAGCAGACCACAGATGGGGGGTATATAGTGGCAGGAGAGACAGGGTCTTTTGGTGCCGGCAATGCGGATGCCTATCTGATCAAGACCGACTCCCTCGGCGACACCCTGTGGAGCTGCACCTACGGAGGCAGTGGCGGTGATTGGGGCTATTCTGTGCAGCAGACCACAGATGGGGGGTATATAGTGGCGGGAGAGACAAGGTCTTTTGGTGCCGGCGCGTACGATGCCTATCTGATCAAGACCGACTCCCTGGGTGACACCCTGTGGAGCCGCACCTACGGGGGCCCCTATAATTATTTGGCTTACGCACGAACCTTTGTCCAGCAGACCACAGATGGGGGGTATATAGTGTCGGGACGGACATTATCTTTTGGTGCCGGCGGTTACGACGTCATGCTCACCAAGTTTGACTCCCTGGGGAACAGCTGTATCGGAAAGTTTGTCTCATCTACTGTTATGAGTGTTTCTCCCACAGTTACCAGCCCAGCCACGGTGGTAGATACACCTGCCACCATAGTCACCAGCCCTACGGAGACAGTGACATCGCCTGCCACTGAAGTTACGACCGTGTGTGTGCTCATCTGCGGCGACGTCAATGGAGATGGAGGTATAAACTTATCAGATGTAATCTATTTAGCAAACTATTTGCTTAAAAGCGGAGACCCACCAGACCCAATTTATCTAGCTAATCCCAATGGGGATGGAGTAATAAACTTGGCTGACGTCATATACTTAGCCAACTACTTGATTAAAAGTGGTCCTGCTCCGTATGGTTGTGGAAACTATGGACAGTAAACGGTAAACGGAAAACGGAAAACAGTAAACAGAAAACAGTAAGAGATGAAAGAAATTCAAAAGTTGGGGCAGAGGTTTAACCCCTGTCCCAGCTTTTGTGACCGCACTTAATTAGTTGCGTCAGGAGCTACTCCTGATGGTTGAAAAGTAAACATAAATGTTTACACTCCATACAACTCTTCGTTGGTGCGGGAATTGTCGTCAAGACCCGTTCCGGGGATTTCCCGCACCCCAACTAAACTTGGTGTTTTTCACCAAAAGATAATAAATAGTGCAATGTCTAAGATTGAAAGGATGATTTAGAGGCAATTTTTTCTGTTTTTAAGTGGTTTTTGCTTGACTTTTACTAATCCTTAAACTATCTTTATATAAAGTTCCCAAAGATTTCAGTTTTTGGTTTTTTTTATAGTTTTTGGCGCAATGATATTTTTTCTAACTCTTTAACTCAGGAGGTAAAATGAAGAAAGGACTTCTTATGGTGGTAATCTTTCTTTGTCTGAGCTTGCCGGCTTTTGCCCAGGACACCCTGCTGTGGACCCGCACCTACGGGGGCAGTTCTTATGATGAGGGCTATTTTGTCCAGCAGACCACAGATGGGGGGTATATAGTGGTGGGAAGGACATACTCTTTTGGTGCCGGCGGTGGTGATTTCTATCTGATCAAGACCAACTCAACAGGCGACACTTTATGGACCCGCACCTACGGGGGGAGTAACGATGAGTGGGGCCATTCTGTCCAGCAGACCACAGATGAGGGGTATATAGTGGCGGGAGTCACATGGTCTTTCGGTGCCGGCGGCTCGGATGTCTATCTGATCAAGACGAACTCAACAGGTGACACTCTGTGGACCCGCACCTACGGGGGCAGTTCTTCTGATGAGGGCTGGGTTGTCCAGCAGACCACAGATGGGGGGTATATAGTGACGGGATACACATCTTTTGGCACCGGCGGTGGTGATGTCTATCTGATCAAGACCGACTCAACCGGCGACACCCTGTGGACCCGCACCTACGGGGGCAGTAGCGGTGATTGGGGCATTTCTGTCCAGCAGACCACAGATGGGGGGTATATAGTGACGGGAGCCACACGGTCTTTTGGTGCCGGCAGTAGGGATTTCTATCTGATCAAGACCGACTCAACAGGCGACACCCTGTGGACCCGCACTTATGGAGGTAGCAATTATGAGCACGGCTGGGCTGTCCAGCAGACCACAGATGGGGGGTATATAGTGATGGGTGGGACAGGATCTTTTGGTGCCGGCGGTTACGATGCCTATTTGATCAAGACCAATTCAACGGGCGACACCCTGTGGACCCGCACCTACGGGGGCAGCAATGATGATTGGGGCAATTCTGTCCAGCTGACCACAGATGGAGGGTACATAGTGGCGGGAGTGACATGGTCTTTTGGTGCCGGGCAAGAGGAAGTCTATCTGATCAAGACCGACTCCCTCGGCGACACCCTGTGGAGCCGCACTTACGGGAAGAGTTATGATGATGGGTTGACTTGGGTCCAGCAGACCACAGATGGAGGATACATAGTGTTGGCATGGACAAGGTCTTTTGGTGCCGGCGGTTCGGAGGATGTCATGCTCACCAAGTTGGATTCATTGGGGAACACCTGTATCGGAAAGTTTGTCTCATCTACTGTTATGAGTGTTTCTCCCACAGTTACCAGCCCAGCCACAGAGGTAACCTCCCCTGCCACTGAAGTCACCAGCCCCCCGACGATAGTGACATCGCCTGCCACTCAAGTCACGACAGTGTGTGTGCTCATCTGCGGCGACGTCAATGGAGATGGAGGTATAAACTTATCAGATGTAATCTATTTAGCAAACTATTTGCTTAAAAGCGGAGACCCACCACCAGACCCAATTTATCGAGCTAATCCCAATGGAGATGGAGTAATAAACTTGGCTGACGTCATATACTTAGCCAACTATTTGATTAAAGGTGGACCTGCTCCGTATGGTTGTGGAAACTACCAACCTTAGGCGGTAAACGGAAAACGGTAAACAGAAAACAGTAAGAGATGAAAGAAATTCAAAAGTTGGGGCAGAGTCTAACTCCTGCCTCAGCTTTTGTGACCGCACTTAATTAGTTGCGTCAGGAGCTACTCCTGATGGTTGGATGGTGTCGGGACGAGGTCCCGACACAACTTGAAAAAGTGATTTCCAATCTTCTGGTTTATTAGTGGGAATAAAAATTTTATTCATAATGAGTCTCCTATTGAGAATTTTCGATAACTCGTTCATATCTTAAGTTCGTAGGTACATACCTCTGGCTTTAGTCTTTTTTCATTAACCATCGGGCGACCACAAGGGGCTCCCCTACGTATTAGTGTAATGTCCCACAAATAGCTTTACTATCCTGTCATTCCTAAGCTTTGCGAGGAATCTCGGCAAGAGATTGCTTCGTCCCACGTGGGCTCGCAATGACAGTGTAAAGAAATGTTAGAGACACTACATTAGGTTTATTTTTTGGTAAACAAAGAAGCATTTATAGGAATATCAGGAGTTACCTCCTGACACCCATTCCGTAAAGTTAAAACATAAAAAAGATTTGCTTAATCTTTTTCATCCGCTCAATCCGTTGAAAGTAAGCTCTTTTATATATTTTTTTAAATTTTTTCATCTGTTGGGAATCGCCACACCATACTTTAAAAGACAATCTAACCATTCTACTGTCTGGTCCGGATGGGAGGGGAGATTGTTGTAATAGCCCCAGCCTCCATCCTCATGCTGATAATCTATTAAATGCTGGATGCACTCCTTCACCCAAGGATTATCTTTATCATATCCAATCGAAAGAAACATCTCCAAAGGATTTTCAACAGGCTCTTTCCATCTTTCTTGGTGCTTTAAAACCGCCTCGACAGCCTTTTTGATAACTTCTGAATCAGCTCCCTCATCTGCTGAGATCAAGCCTTTCACCACCGACTCCATTGTCCACATATCAGTTTTTTGCAAATCAAAAGACCCGGTATGTGATGGCCAGCCACCCTCTTTGTTCTGCATCCTTTTCAAAAACTCAACACCTTTTTTAACCTCGGAACTTTCCTTCAACCCCGCTTCAGCCAAAGTTGTGATGACCTCTCCTGTTATCCAGGTAACAGAGTAGGTAGCGCTGAACCAGACCCACTCAGGGTCTAAAGCAGATTTTAGCTCCTCTGATTCTGACCAGCCACCATCATCTCTTTGCTTTTTCAAAAGAAAAAATCTCCCCTCCTTTATTAAACCTGAATCCTTTTTTTCACCAGCTCTTAAAAGTAGTTGGATTATATTTGTAGAATCGCAAACAGAAGATGGAGGTTTTTTCTTCTCCTCCCACCTCCCTAACCACGACCATCCACCATCTGAGTTCTGTGCCAAAATAGTCATATCATATGCCTTTTTGAATCCCAAATCATCAGTTTTATTTAATGCTACATAAAGTAATAGCTTATGATATGTCTTGCCATTTTTTAAAATATATGAGATCGGATCATATTTAAGTTTGAACATCTTCTACCTCCTTGTATTTTACCTTATTACATCAGTTCAAATCTTACTTTTCCCTGCTTAATCTTCTTCATCCGCTCAATCCGTTCAATCCGCTGACCGTTCAATCCGTTGACAACTCTATCCGCTCAATCTGCTGACGATCTCCTTCTCCAGATCATAAACTTTGAACCTGATCTTTTTGAACTTTTCTCCAGATTCCTTCCTAACTAATTTCCCGAACTCTTCTAAGACCCGCAAAGCTTCCTCAGACCTTTTCAGATTAGCGTCAACGATCCCTTTTAATTTCCCCCTTTTTCTTTCTTCCCTACCCATCCCCTTTGCCCCCACATCCTTTTGACTATCTCTATGTAAAAGAAGTTTATCACTCTCAAAGTTCTCCCTGGCAACCTTAGTTATCCTATGCCTGAGAGATTTAAATCTTTTTGAGAGCTTCTCATCATTCAAATAAAATCTCGCTATATCCTCAACCACTCTCAACCCCTCTCGGGCACGATTAAGATTAGCGTCCAGTATCCTGTAAATTTTTTTCTTGTTCATAATTGATTAAAGAACTACTCCCATCTCACCTTTTCATTACAATAGGGACAGAAGTATGGGTCGTTCTCATAATACTTTCCGCAATAGGGACAGAGTTTTGGACCCTGATGAGACTTAAGTTTTTTCTGGAGACCGGGACGGGTTATAAGCCACAACGGGAAAAACAATGGAAAAATTAATAACGTTCCTAAAAACCATCCGAAACAAACCCCTTTTGATTTACCTCTTTTCTGTGCATCACTATACACCCAGAATGCTATTATAATTGAAACTAAAAGCCAGAGAATTTTCATAATCCTAAATCTTTTAATTAATAGTATTCAAAAAACATATAGAATCGAATCATTTATGAGTAAAGTTTTTATAAAACGGAGGTTTTATTATCTCCGAAGTAAATGGTTTTTCTCTTATTAGAATATCAATTTTTTCTCCAACTTTTGCAAATTCTTTAGGAACATAGCCCAATCCAATTCCCTTCTTTAGAGAAGGAGAAAAGATTCCGCTGGTCACATTCCCGATTCTCCTACCATCTTTACAAATATCATAACCCTTACGTGGAAAACCCTTCTCTTTCAAAACGAAACAGACCAATTTCCTTTTTGTCCCTTCCTTTTTTATCTTAACAAGGACATCCTTACCTATAAAATCTCCTTTATCCAACTTAACAACCCAACCAAGCCCAGCTTCATAAGGATTTGTTCTCTTATCTATATCGTTCCCATACAAAGCATATTTCATCTCCAGTCTCAAGGAGTCCCTTGCACCTAATCCTATTGGTTCAATCTCATATTCTTTTCCTGCATCCATTATTGAATTCCACAAATTTTCTGCATCCTCAGGTTGGATGTAGAGCTCAAATCCATCCTCACCGGTATATCCGGTTCTGGAGAAAAGCATATCCACACCCGAAATCCTGCCAGAAGTTGCCCAGTAATATCTTAATTTGCTTAAATCGAGGTCTGTGATTCTGGATAAGACCTTCTCAGCATAAGGACCCTGAATTGCCAGAAGCGCAGTTTCATCGCTTTTGTTTAAAAGCTTAACATTCCCAAAAAGATTTTCTTCCAGCCATTTGAAATCTTTATCGATATTGGAGGCATTGACCACTAACATATAATAATTGGGCACTTTATATACCAGAAGGTCATCCACAACTCCACCTTCAGGATAGCACATACAGCTATATTGAACTTGATATGTCTCTAAATTTGCCACATCATTTGTGGTAACCTTCTGCAAAAAGGCTAAAGCACCTTTTCCATGAACCTCGAACTCGCCCATATGGGTGATGTCAAAAAGACCGACTTTTGACCTCACCTTTCTGTGTTCCTCAATTATCCCCCGAAATTGAACCGGCATCAAATACCCTGCGAATTCAATCATCTTAGCCCTATTTTTTATGTGAACATCGTAGAAAGGGGTTTTTTTGGGGGTTGTATTTTGCATAAAAACCTCAACTCTTTTTTTCTTCTTTTAAAAATAATGAATTTGAAAGAAATTGAAAGGGAAAAATTTGAAAATAATTCTTTCGGCAAGGATTTCATCTGTGCCGGCACTTCTGCTATCAGAAAAGTCCTGAAAATCCTCAAGTTTGTCTATAAAGTTTAATCTCAGTATTCTACTTTTCAGGCCGATAATAAAAGTGTATAAATGTCTTGACAAATGAAAAAATAATACGTATATATATTTAAGTATAGGTAGGAAGGTTAAGATAGGTTTTTGTCAGATCGAAATTATTCTGCCACGAAAGCTTATTTTTGACGGCTTTCGTGGTTTTTTATTTACAAAAGAAAGGAGGTGATTTTGTGTTACAGGGCACGGTAAAATGGTTCAATGAATCCAAAGGGTATGGATTCATCACTCCGGACGGCGGAGAAAAGGACCTGTTTGTACACTTCTCAGAAATCAACGGTGAAGGATACAAAACCCTTCAAGAAGGTGACAGAGTTAGCTTCGAGGAAGGACAGGGACAAAAAGGACCTCAGGCAAAAAACGTCGAGAAGATATAATTTAGAGAAACTAAAATCCTAAAATATATCGTTGGTCTACCCGAGG
>JAUWYR010000011.1 GCA_030615745.1 Candidatus Zixiibacteriota bacterium
CTGGTGGTTCGAACTATCTGGCCGGAGATTTTCCAGATCTCCTTTTTTTCATCATAAGACTTATCCGGATCGATCTCGATTCCCAAAGTGGTGGCAAGCATTGTAGCGGCTAAATCCTCAGCATAGTCTCCAGCTTTTTTCTCAGTTTGACCAAAAGCCAAATGTTCGGAAAGGTATCCATATTGGGTTTTGTCAACCGGTATTGCCAAACCTACTGAGGCGGAGATCAAACGATGGGGCTCGTTGGTCGAATTCCGGCTCATAACTGTAAAGACAACTTGCCCATCTTCCAAATGTCTCAATCCAGCTGATCTGGGTATAAGCTTGCATCCGGGAGGAAAGATAGAGGATACCTGAACTAAATTAAGGTGCTCTATATAAGCTGAGCGTAAAGCAACCTCAAAGCTGGATAACCTCTCCCTATGTTTTCCCACCCCTTTGGTTAGGAAAAGCTTTTTAGGAACTATTATCATCTCCACCTCCTCTAAGGATTTGAAGATTTATAATCTCAAAATCGGCAACGGTCAAGAAATTTGTCTTTTAAAATACAAAAAATAATTTCTTTAGCAATAAAAAAATAGCCCTTATAAAAAATTTTAAAAGCAAAAAATCCAAAACTCTAAATTTTTTTAAGTGATGTTTTAGAGACTTAAATTCAGAAGTGGTTTGATGCTATTTTTTGGCTAAACAGGTAACTTATGGAGTGAACACGAAGGTGTGAGGAAATAAACTTTATAAGATATGCAGATATAGCTTTTAGTGTTTGTCCAACAAAATAAACCTAATACGTAGGGGAGACCCTCGTGGTCTCCTGTTGGTGGCTGGGGGGGGACGAGCCCCTCCCCTACAGAAAAATTTGCATTATTTAATTGGAATGGTATTAGCTAATTCATCTTATCTTTGCAACTTTATAAATCTCGGATGAACCATTTATATTGACATAAATCAGATAGACCCCATTTGCAACTTCTTCACCTCTTTGGTTTGTTCCATTCCATCCGCTTTTGAAGAAATTATTTGGAGGGGGTAGCCAAGTTCCCAGAAGATTTTTTCTAATCACCTCTCCGGCGAGAGTGAAGACAGAGATTTTCACATCGTCACCTTGAGCTGCCTTAACGCAAATGTAAATCGAATCGTCGAAGGGATTTGGATATGCTATGATTTTTTCAAACCTCAAAGGCGGATAATGAAATCCAGCGGCTTTCAGAGCATTAACAATTCCATATCCTATTGAATTATCAGGATTTTCAGCCTGGCTTGATGTCTCCCATAATCTTTTTCGTATCTGAATCGGAGTTAAGGTTGAATCGACATCCAGAAGCAGAGCGCATACCCCGGCAACCAAAGGGGTGGAAAGGGATGTTCCATTTGTAGTTCCATACCCCCCTCCTGGAAATGCACAAAAGGTGTTTACTCCACGGGCTACTACGTCTGGCTTTATCCTTCCATCAGAAGTAGGACCTCTTGAGCTGAAAGAGGCTAAATTTCCATTCTTATCAACTGCTCCAACAGCGATAACACTATCCCCATCAGCAGGAGCTATGATATAATACCAGGGTTTATCCCCTTCGTTTCCAGCCGCATTCACCACCACTACCCCCTTTGAAACAACAATATCTGCGGCAATTGTTGTTATAGCGAAGTTTCCATCCATATCTGAATAAGTGTACCATTCATTATATCCTAAAGAACTTGTTACTATATCCGCTCCCTCACTTTCAGCCCATTCTATACCAGCAACCCAGTTATGTTCCTCAATTATAATCTCTTGATCCACCATCTCAGTTTTTGCCAGAAGAAAACTTGCTCCATATGCTGGACCAATAAGTGTATCCTCAACAAAACCTCCTAAGGCAGACCATACGCAAGTGCCGTGTGAGTCCTGACCCTCTGGGTCTCCAGGCTCATTCTGAGTCTCTTTATCGTTGTTAATAAAGTCATATTCGGCTAATACTCTTCCTTCTTCAAAAGCTTTCTTAAAAGCAGGGTGGTCTTTTCTAAATCCGGTGTCGAGTATGCAGATTAAAACCCCCTTGCCTGAATAGCCGAGCTGATGAAGCTCCGGAACATAAATCTGTGCTAACTGATAATATGATTGACCATAATCTAATAAAAAAAGACCTTTTTCTGGCTTATAAAAAAGTTTTTGTTTGCTCTCTTCTGGAAGCTTTTTATAATATCTGACAACCTTTTTTATAGACCGCACAAAGTCAAATCGAGATATTTCATCTATTTTTTCTTTGGTTACCTCGATACTAACACCATTAAGCCATCTCGATTTTGTGCGTATTTTGACTCCAACATCTTTTATTTTTTTTATGTAATCTTTTGAAACAGGTAGATCTGATAGGTCGAAAATCTCTTTTTTACCTCTGAGCTTTCTCCTTTTAATTGCCTTAGGAGTAAAACTATCAAAACATTTTTGGATAGCTTCTTTATATTCTGAAAAAGTAGAAATTTTTTTGTCAGTGAAAAATACCCAGAATAAAAAAGTTGAATCAGAGGGCAATTTTTTCAAAAATTCTTGAGTCTTAAAATCTATTTTGGGAATCTCTTTTGGATATTTTAAAAAAATGTCATTTTTAGCTTGTGAAACACTCAAAAAAATTAAAATTAAAAAAACCAGACAAAAAAATCTTTTGAAAAAAGAAATTATGCTAAAAAGCAAAAAGGAGTTATCTAAAAAAAGACGACCGGCAAAATTTTGCCGATCGCCTGAGCTTTTAATATATTTCATCAAATCCTTCGGAAATTTTTTTTATTCAGACTTCTCTTTTTTGGGGTAGGTATGGTCAATTGCTTTTGTAGCATCCTTGTATTTGAACTCTTTGTAAGTCGGGCTTTTCTTGTTATGACAGGTTACGCAGAGCTCTTCAGTCGGCTCGATAAGTCCATTCTCCATTGCGAGCTTTTTGTTCTTCATTATCTTCATTGTCCAGTATTTTTCTCCAGGTCCATGACAGGCTTCGCAGGTAACACCCTCCTCCACAGAGTATTTTTCACCTTTTAAACTATCAGGAATACCATAAGCTGTTATATGACAGACAAGACATTCTTTTGATTTCTGTGGGTCTTTAATCTTTAGTTCTTTGGCAAGCTTTACCGATTCCTCTGTTGCCAGAGTTGCATAAGCTTTTGCATGAGGTCCTTTTAACCACTTGTCAAACAGCTTGCCAGTTTTGGGGAGATTATGGCATCCCTTACACTTTTTCGCACCCATATACTTGAAAACCGGAGCTTCAGCCTTTGCAGTGTCAGTAACTGCCTTCTCAGTTACACTTTTTACCTCCTTAATTTCCGCCTTTGTAGTATCAGTAACTTCCTTAGTAGCCTTGATTGTTGTTTCCTTTTTTTGAGCTAAACCCACTCCAACCACCAAAATTGCAAAAAGCCCAATCAAAAACCAGACGAAAACAACTTTTCTCATCTTCTTTTTTTCACCTCCTCATAATGAATACGTTTTTTATTTTCTTTATAGCTTGTGATAAATTTAACAAACTAAATTTTTTTGTCAAAGATTTTCAGGTCACCTTTTCCATCATCTTAGGAATAGATTCCTCATAAACCTTGCGCATTTCCTGTACTTCAAGGTCAACAAATTCGTTGATTTTTAAATTTTTCCCACCGACTTTGCCAATAACTGTAAACTTAGTTTTGTTCTTCTTAGCTATTTTTTTAAACTTTTCCAAATCTTTTTTTTTTAAACTCAATATAATCCTGGATGGAGATTCACCAAAAAGTAATGCGTCCGCTCTTATTTTCTCTTTAAGATTTATATTTACACCCAAAGATTTAGGTGAAGTTAAACAACACTCTGCTAAAGCAACTGCTAATCCCCCTTCTGCGCAATCATGAGCTGATTTTATTATCCCTTGCTGAATCGCCTCCAAACAGGTTTTCTGAACCCTTTTCTCCTCTTTCAAATCTATTTTTGGATTTCCCTTGACCAACTTATGAATAACCTTTAAATATTCAGAGCCATCCAGAGTATTTTTATTTTTTCCCAAAAGGATAATCAAATCACCCTCTTTTTTGAACCACTGAGTCGTAGCATCACTCATATCCTCCAAGATTCCGAGCATCCCTATCACCGGAGTGGGGTAGACTGCACCTTTTGGGTCCTCATTGTAGAAGCTCACATTACCTCCGGTAACTGGTGTCTCAAAGAACCTGCACGCTTCTCCCATCCCTGTTACACATTCCACAAAAGTCCAGTACATCTCAGGCTTGTAAGGATTTCCAAAATTAAGACAGTTAGTTATGGCAACAGGCCTGGCACCTGAACAGACAACATTTCTTGCCGCCTCAGCAACTGCCATTTTCCCACCCTCTTTTGGATTCAAATAACAAAACCGTGGATTACAATCTGTTGTTAAAGCCAAGCCTTTTTTTCTCTTCCTTATCCTCAAGATCGCTGAATCTGAGCCAGGTCCAACAACTGTTTGGGTCCTGACCATAGTATCATATTGCTCAAAAACCCATCTTTTGCTTGCGATATTTGGGGAGCCTAAAAGTTTTAATAAGACCTCATTTAAATCTTTCGGAGGTTTAATCTTTGACAAATTCAATTTGCTTGTTTCTTTTAGGTATTTTGGCTTTCTTTTTTCTCTTTTATAAACTGGTGCACCACCACCTAAGACTAAAGAATAAGCAGGTATCTCAGCTACGACCCTACCCTTATTTTTTATCCGAAGCATTTTATCATCGGTGACTTTACCGATTATTCTTGAATTCAATCCCCATTTGGAGAAAATCTTTTGAACTTTTTTTTCTTTTCCCTTTTTAGCTATAACAAGCATCCTTTCCTGTGATTCTGAGATCATAATCTCGTAAGGGGTCATGTTCTTTTCCCTGAACGGGACTTTAGATATATCTATCTCTATTCCGCTTTTGCCTCGAGCGGCTGTCTCAGAGGTAGAGCAGGTGATTCCAGCACCGCCCATATCCTGAATCCCAACTATTAAATCCGCCTTTATTATCTCCAGTGTAGCCTCTAACAAAAGCTTTTCCATAAATGGGTCCCCGATTTGAACCGATGGCCTTTTCTCCTCGGATTTCTCAGAGATCTCCTCAGAGGCAAAAGTAACTCCGTGAATTCCATCTCTTCCAGTTGACGCACCCACTATCAGGACTGGATTTCCAGAGCCACAGGCTTTAGCCCTGGCAATTCTATCAACTTTAACCACTCCTACTGCCATACAATTGACCAAAGGATTACCGGTAAATGAGTGCTCAAAATAGACTTCTCCGGCAACAGTTGGAACTCCAAAGCAGTTCCCATAATCACCAATACCCCGAACCACACCATCGAAAAGATACCTTGTTCTTGGATTGGACATCTCTCCAAAATGGAGCGAATCTAAGGAGGCAATGGGTCTTGCTCCCATTGTAAATATGTCTCTCAGTATTCCACCTATTCCGGTAGCGGCACCCTGATAAGGCTCAACTGCACAGGGATGATTATGCGACTCTATTTTAAACACGACCGCCATCCCATCACCTATATCAACTACTCCTGCATTCTCCTCACCCGCTTTTGCTAACAAGCTCTTTCCTTCACGAGGAAGGGTCTTTAACAAAGCTATAGAATTTTTATAAGAACAGTGTTCTGACCACATTACCGAGTACATTCCTAACTCAGTATAAGTGGGATTTCTACCCAAGATCTTTTTTATCCTCAGGTATTCTTCTTTAGAAAGTCCGTGCTCCTTAACAAGCTTCCAGGTAACTTTAGGCTCTTTTGTAAGTTGTTCTTTCATTTTACATTAGAAATTTTAAAAATCAAATGCGAAGCTCTAGGAGTCCTTCGGACATTTATATAAATATATCTTGATATTAGTCTGAAGTCAACAAAATTCACCTCGATATTTTTTAAAGATTTTGTAACCTTTTGAGTCCTTTTGCTTAAAGTTTAATTGATTTAATGACAAATTATGCGTATGCCTCAAGGTCAAGAGACATCAAGAGATTGGTGTAATCTTTTAAATTTGAATAAGTTGCTGAAAACGAAGGGTATGATCGGTGACTGGACAGATTCCAAAAATTTGTGAGTTTTTTTTCGTATAAGTTATAGTATTATGTTAAGCTACCTTATAACCCTCTGTGATACAAAGAAATAAGGTTTTAGTCATTTAAGAGGTGAACTTATTTTGATGAATTATAGAATAACTAAGTTAGTTACCAAAGAAAAGAAAAAAAGACATAAAGTCACTACCTTGCTAAGAAAAGCAAGGAAAGGGGATAAAAAGGCAAAAGAAAAACTACAAGCTCGATTCGGAATCAGGCTTTATTCTGCTAAAGAAAGAAAAAAGTATCAAAAGGAAAGCTTAAAAAACCACAGAAATTAAGGATTTCTATCTTTAAATTCCTTTCTTCGATTATAAATATAAAGATGAAAAGAACTTATCTGTCTTCGAATAAAATAAAAGAATTTCTCTAAGGGAATTCAAAAAGGGCAATAATAGTAAATTCGTTTGTGAAAATCCAGAACCTGATTTAACTTTTTTATAGAAAGGTTAGGAGATCTCTGAAAAACTCATATTATCAACGCTCTGTCATTGCGAGGAGTCCATATGGACGACGAAGCAATCTCATTGGATTCCAACTATAAAGAGATTACTTCGTCCCGATGAAATCGGGACTCGCAATGACAAAAAGCATACTTTTTCAGAACTCTCGCTAGAAAAATAAAGACCCTCTTTTAGACCGAAAAAAATACTTCTTTAAAACTCTGCTCCCAGGGAGAAATAATACTCAGGTTTTGGCGAGACTGAGTCGAAATCGGTTCTCCAGGCTGTGTCGAACCTTAAAACGAAAAGACCTAAGTTAGCCCTTGCTCCAAAACCGAATCCAGCTTTGATATCATTTAACCTTATGCCATCCTTGGATGTCCCACCTTTAAATTCCTTAGTCCTTTTAACCCAAACTTTTTTTTCTGAGTCCCACCTTTTCCAGGCAGCTCCAATATCTAAGAAAATGTTCCCATTTATATAACTTAAAGTCAATGGCAAAGGAAACTTCATTGCAAAATGCTCGATAAAAGGATATCTCAATTCGAAATTGGCTAAGGCGAACCTTGTTCCAAAGATCTCATAATACCTGTATCCTCTTAAAGGTGTGACCACCTGAGCAAAATAGAGGTCCTTGATCCCATAAATATCTGAGGTGCCTAACTTAGGTCCGATCCAGTTGGAAATACCCCCTAAATAAAAATGCTTTGGATTATCACCATCACTCCTGCCACCAGATAGCCTGAATACAAAATTATACCTTTTGGCAAAATGCCAGTATTTTCTATAATCGAACCAACCAGAATAATAAGATATACTATTATCAGATATTTTTGGTGAATATTCAAAACTATAAATACTTCTTGAACCATTGATCGGTCCGGTATAACCCCAGAGAATATTGTCTTTCACCCAGGAGAAATCAAACAAAGTTACTTTTACTGAACTATCCTCAAATCTACCAGTATAAGGATCAGGGTCATAATATCTCCTATCAATTGCAAGATAGGTCAATCCCCACTCCGCCCGGCTAAATTTGTTGAAGGGCAAAGAGAAAAAAGCTACTGCACCATAAAGTCTATCTGAAAAAAGCCTGTCCCAGGAGTCGATATAATAATATTTGGTATGAAAAATACCAGTCCCAAAATCCAACCTTTTTGTCAGATACTGATAATAAAACTGAAAATTGGACTGGTCTATAGTGTTTATAAGGTCAGTTGCCAAAAGGAAATTGTGATTGCCAAATATATCTGAGAATATAACAAAGGATTGACCTCTGAATCCGAAGAAGGTATCGTAGCTTAAAGAGCCTGAGATCAAATCAGGGGTGAATTTTAACTTATATTTTTTCTTTTTATAATCCCCTGAGGGGAGTTTATAGGCAAATGTATCGACAACTTCGTCTTCTTTTTCTGTGACTTTGCGAAAAAGTGAGTCAAGCTCATCTTCGCCTGCCTTGAAAACATAAGAGCTGAAATCTTTTTTCTGAGAAACCCCCTTTTTCTCCTCAAGAGATTTTCCCATTTCTGAATCTGAAGGGGCAAGCTTAGATTCCAAAGCTAAAAGGTAAGGAGTGTTGGGCAATGGTTCAAAAGGCGGGGGCGTAGGCTTTAACTCCTTTAAAAGAAAGATATCCCATCCACCCTGATAAAAGCAGGAGAATGCGATCTTATCTTCTTTTTTTGACCAGGATGGGGAAAAACATCCGGACAAAACATTAGTTATCGGATAAACCCAAAGGCTATCCAAATCTTTTATATAGAGATTGTTGATACCATTCCGATTTGAAACGAAACAGATTTTTTTAGAATCAGATGACCAGGTTGGGGAGAAGTTATCTCCCTCCGCTCCGGTAAGATGTGTAATTTTTTTAGTATCAACCTCCAATAAAAACAGATTGTAATTTCCGTAAACGTATTTTCCGCTATCAGATTCAGTTTCTTTTATGGGTCTATCTGAGGAGAAAGCTAAATACTTTCCATCTGGAGACCAAGCTGGGTCTTTATCATCATAAAGATCAAAGGTGAGTTTTTTTAGCTTTTCTTTCTTTAAATCATAAAGGTAAATATCTGATGTTCCATTTTTCAGTCCGACAAAGACAATCTTTTCTCCATCCCAGGACCAATCTGGAGAGAGCATAGCATCGAAATCAAAATTTACCCTCTTATAAATCTTTTTTTTCTTCACATTGATAAATGACAGAACATCTTTTCCCCGGGTCTTTGAAACAAAAACCAACTTTTCTCCATCAAAAGACCAGGAAATTCCGCTCACATAGGAATGCAAGGACTCTAAGTCCCCTGATCTACCAGACTTAGCCAACCTCTCTATTACTTTTCCATCCACAGCAGAGATGATGTAGATCTCTGTATAATCACTTTTATCAGAGAAAATCGCTATCCTATCTCCCTGAGGTGAGAAGGCAGGCTTCTCATTTATAAATGAGCCATCCTTTTTATGAAAGGTAAGCTGTTTTGCAAAATCTTTTGGCTCCTCCCTTTGAGCTATCTCAGGCCAGTATATTTTCCTGAGATGTTTCATCCACGCCTCTGAAAAACTTTTGACATTCATTCCAATAGCAGATTCTAAGGTCCTATCCATACTTATGTGAGTTTTCCCCTTGGATAAAATTTCAGAGACCTTCTCCTTTCCATATTTTTCCACGAGATAAAGGATTGCGGACTGCCCCTCTTTATAAGCCAAATACCCTCCAACATAATCGAGTGGGACTAAATACCCATTTATGGTAGCATCCCTTATAACCATATCAGCCTCCATATCCCAGCCTCCTCTGGATGAGTATTCAGCAAAACCCTCAGCAAACCATAAAGGCAGCCTGAAAAGATACTGTCGGGATAAAAGTGAACCCAAAAAATTCCCATAGAGCATATCATAGGTGAAAGCATGGGTGAGCTCATGATGAAGGACATGCCTGAAATCCTCATAGGAACCAAAAAAGGGAACCACAATTCTGTTTTTAAAAGCTTCGGTGAATCCTCCCACCCCCTCCTCGATAAGCTGAGGTATAACATTGGTCTGCTGAAACTCGTTGGGTGAATTATATAATATCACCGGAACCCTTTTTTTCAAATCGTAGCTGAGCTGGTCACTCGCAACAAGATAGGCATCCTCTAAAGCATCTGCGGAAAACTTGGCGATATTATAACCATTCTCATAATAATAAATATCAAAGTGTTTGCTTTGAATATAATACCAGTCAAATGACTTATACTGGACTTTATTTTTGCCAAAATATTGAGCAAACCCCGTTGATGAAAAAAACAAGATTAAAAAAATTGTTAAAAAATAAAATCTAAAAATAAAATTTTTTCTCATCCTCTTATACCTTTTTTCTTTCGATTTGCGCCCCAACTTTTTTTAACTTACTCTCCAATCTCTCATAACCCCTATCTATATGATAGACCCTTAAGATTTCCGTTGTGCCTGAAGCAACCAATCCTGCTAAAACAAGCCCAGCTCCAGCTCTTATATCTGATGCCATAACACTTGCGCCCTCAAGTTCTTCTACTCCATTTATAGTGGCTCTATCACCTGAGATTTTGATCTCAGCGCCTAAGCGAGTAAGCTCCATAGCATGAGAAAACCTATCCTCGAAAACAGTCTCTTTTATATGGGAGGTCCCATTTGCCACGCAGGCAAGTGCCATAATAGATGCCTGCATATCTGTTGGAAAACCAGGAAAAGGATGGGTGGTCAAAGAGGCTGGCTTGAGTTTTTTTGGACCTTTGATCTTTATTTTTCTTCTATCTTCTGAAATATTTGCTCCCATCTCACAAAGCTTGGTTTTAACTATGCCCAGATGTTCTGAAATCACATTTTTTATCTCTAAATATCCTCCAGTGATAGTTGCTGCCATCATGAAAGTTGCTGCTTCTAATCTATCCGGAATAGGAGTGTAATCTATTGGTTTTAATTTTTTGACCCCTGTTACATTAATAGTGGAGCTTCCAGCACCTTCGATTTTTGCGCCCATTGAGTTTAAAAAATTAGCTAAATCGACCACCTCGGGATCACAGGCTGAATTTACAATGGTTGTCTTTCCTTCAGCCAATACTGCTCCCATAATAATATTTTCTGTTCCGGTATGGGTGGGTCTATCAAAATAAATTACATTTCCTTTTAACTTATCGCATGATGCCACCACATATCCGTGTTCCTCCTTGACTTTTGCTCCTAATTTTGAGAAACCCAAAAGATGTAAGTTCACCGGTCTTGGTCCGATCACACATCCTCCTGGTAAGGAGACCTTAGCTTTTTTTAATCTGGCTAAAAGAGGTCCCAAAACTAAAAAAGATGCCCTCATCTTTCTGACCAAATCGTAGGGAGTCTCATAATTATTTATATTCTCGGCATTTATGACCACCTTCTTATCCTTGGGATATGTTTTAACGTAAGCTCCTAAATGTTTTAGCACTTTAATCATAGTTTGAATATCAACTAAATCAGGAATCTGATTAATTATTATATCACCCTTCTCCAAAAGTAGGGAGGAAGCCAAAATCGGCAAAACAGAATTTTTAGAGCTCTCGATCCGAACACTCCCGGAGAGCCTTTTTCCTCCATCGATTACGAACTTATCCATCTTTCTCCCAAAATAAAATACGTTCTTTATCCATCTTCGATAAAGATAAAAAAGTCCTTTTTTAAATTATACTTAATTGACTTTCAAAGTCAAGCAATCTTTGTCCGCAACTTATAAAAGCTTTGTTTATTTCTACCTCTTGATAAGAAGAAAGGTCTTAAATTTTGTTTGCCCATTTTTTATTTTTTAGTTAATTTAAAAAAGAATATGAAAAAAATTGTCTATTTTTTATCGGACGCACATTTAGGCTCAGAAAGCTTTGAAAAAGAAAAAATTAAAAAGATGATGCTTTTTTCTTTTCTTAAAAAAATTAAAAATGATGCAGAGGCTTTATATATCTTAGGAGACCTTTTTGAGTTCTGGTTCGAGTATAAAAACACTATCCCCAAAGAGCACTTTGACGTTTTAACAAAATTAAAAGAGATTACAGATTTAAAAATCAAAGTGTGTTATATAACCGGTAATCATGATTTCTGGTTAGGAGATTTTTTATCTGAAAAGATCGGAATAGAGATCTTTTTGGAGCCGACAACTGTATTTCATCAGGGAAAAAAGATGTTTTTGATACACGGAGACGGGTTAGCTAAAAAAGATAAAGGATATAGATTTTTAAAAAAGATTTTGAGAAATAAAGTAAGTATCAGCTTATATCGTTTGATCCCACCAGATTTAGGAATTCCTTTAGCCAAAAAAGTGGCGAGCCTAAGCAGGTCATATACTTCAAAAAAAGAGAAGGCGTTGGATGATTATATAGATTTTGCAAAAAATAAAATCAAACAGGGCTATGATGCTGTGGTGATGGGACATACCCATTATCCGATGATAAAGAATTTAGGTGAGGGCCTGCCCGGCCAGGGGATTTATTTGAATACCGGGGATTTTTTTGAGAGGTTTAGTTATGGGAGGTTGGAGCAGGGTGAGTTTTTTTTAGAAGAATATAAAAAATAGTATAGGCGGTAGACCCACCTTGTCCCAGGGTGGGTAAGATGATAAGCCCTAATGTTAAGGGAGACTTGGGGTTACTGACTTTCAAGGGGTTTAAGAATAAAGAAGGAAGATACCTCTTTTTAAACTTTTCGTTGACAAAAGGAGAAAAAATCTTATCTTTTATTCAGATAAGAAACTTTTCCTATGAACATTTTGTTCAGCAATTTTAGGGATGGAAGTATCCTTTTTGCAAATAATCTGGGAGGCAAAAGATGAGTGATAAGTTAAAGTTTTGTATTTTATGCTTGCCAGTCCTACTGCTGGTTAGCACAGCCTTAGCCCAGGACACCCTGTGGACCAAGACCTACGGTGGGAGTAATGATGAGGATGGTTGCTGTGTTCGGCAGACTCAGGATGGGGGGTATATTGTGGCAGGATACACATCGTCATACGGAGCTGGTGGTGGTGATGTTTATTTGATCAAAACCAACTCACAAGGCGATACCCTCTGGACAAGGACCTACGGCGGGAGTGGGGGTGATGGCGCACATTCAGTTCAGCAGACTGAGGATGAGGGATATATTGTAGCAGGAAACACATCGTCATACGGGGCTGGTCTTATTGACGTCTACTTGATTAAAACCAACCCGCAAGGGGATACCCTGTGGACAAGGACCTACGGGGGGAGTGAGGAGGAATATTGTTTTTCAGTTCAGCAAACTCAGGATGGGGGGTATATTGTAGCGGGATACACATCGTCATACGGAGCTGGAGGCACTGGTGTATATTTGATCAAGACTAATTCACAAGGGGATACCCTATGGACAAGGACCTACGGCGGGAGCAGTGACGATGCTGGTCGCTCAGTTCAGCAGACTCAGGACGGGGGATATATTGTGGCAGGGGCAACAAAGTCATACGGGGCTGGCTATTACAGTATCTATTTGATTAAAACCAACCCGCAAGGCGATACCACCTGGACAAAAACTTATGGCGGGAGTGAGTTGGATATTGCTCTTTCAGTTCAGCAGACTCAGGATGGGGGGTATATTGTAGCGGGATACACAAGGTCAAACGGAGCTGAATCTGATGATATGTATCTGATCAAGACTAATTCACAAGGGGATACCCTGTGGACAAGGACCTACGGGGGGAGCAGTGGAGATGTTACTTATTCAGTCCAGCAGACTCAGGGTGGGGAATATATTATGGCAGGATACACATACTCATACGGAGCTGGTGGTGGTGATGTTTATTTGATCAAAACCAACTCACAAGGGGATACCCTGTGGACAAGGACCTACGGCGGGAGTGATAATGAATATGGTCATTCAGTTCAGCAGACTGAGGATGGGGGATATATTGTATCAGGAATCACTTGGTCATACGGGGCTGGTAGTAGTGATGTCTATTTGATTAAGGTAAAAGAGGGTGGGATTTCCACCATAATTCTTTTGGACCCGGACCCAAATCCTTTAGTTTCAGACGTCATGTCTGGCGGTGCGGTTTACCGATACTATCTAACAGTCGATTCGAATAATGTCCCACAACCGTACGTTTTCGTAGGTGTAGAATTCGACTCAGAAAGTAGAACCTTTATGAGTGATGAAAATGGCGTTGTCAAGTGTTCACTTTTGGCAGATGATCTGGGTACTCCCGGTCAGACAATTCCTGTTACTATTTCCTCCTTGAATGGGGTCCCTTTAAGTCCTTCTGACCAGATAACTTTTGATGTATCGATCCAAGAACGCAGGTATGAGAGGGAATTGGGCTTTGATGCCTCTGTTAATGCTTCCCTGTCTTTAGAGCTGGGTGGAGGAGTTTCTCAAGAAAGAGCGATAGCTATGAAACTTGAAGGGACAAAAGATAATCCAGATAAGAACATAGCAGAAAGACTTTCCGAACTCTCAGCCAGTTTGGGTGTGGGAGGAGCCATAGGGGTTGGGTTAACTGTGGATTCTTTCAATGCCGGAGGCTATGCCGGAGCTGGCGTTTATGCTGGAGTTGGCGTATTCAAAAAAGAGGAATACGCATTCGACTACCCAGGATTGACCTTTGATCAGAGCGTTGCTGAGCTGTTAGTCATACTCGACCCCTCTACTCACACTGAGATGGACCCTTTGTATGTCCAGTTGTTCACTTTTTTACTGGTTAACTATACGGAGATAGGACAGGTCTTACAAGACGCCTATGTCCGGGGAGACAAAGGGATCGAGTTTTTCGCTGGAGCAGAAGAGAATGTCACAGCCAACTCAGCCACTTTACCTATGAGCAACCCCCTGCTTAACCTTTCCCTGGACGCTTCTGGCAGTGTGGAAGGACGTTTTAAATGGCACATATATGAGAACTCTTTAGCTTCATTTCAACCTCCTGAAGGAACAGGTTTTGAACTCTTGGGTAGAGTAAGCACCAGTGTTGATCCCAATTTTTCCGATTTTTCATTTGGTCTTCACCCTTGGAGCAGTATTGGCGACTTGCCACACGCTTTAGAAATATGGGATGAACATTTTCTTTTCGATGGACAGTTAGGTGGGAGGATCGACTTCTTGTATGACGGAGAGGGCAATTTCAGAATAGAGATAACCCTGCTTAGAGATATACAAACAGGTTCTGTGGAAACAATTACTGAGGACAGATTCTGGATAGATATAGATCAGCAGTGGGTGATGAATGAGATTATGGGTGTATTGACCTGCACTGATAATCTGTACCAAAGCATAGTCTCAGGCTTATCTGGGCCTTTCGACATTGCGACAACCCGCAACACTCTAGCAGCTATTGTTTTCGACATATTCTACAAGATTTACCAACTTCAGGAGAGTTTGCCATCATTAAAGATATATTATCAGCAAGATACGGGAGAATTTGACAAGCATGAGATGATAAAGCTTCAGTTCAATGTTGGAGTCTTGGTAGCATCTGGAGGCATAGGAGCTGAGGGCACTACTCACTTGGGTAAAAATATGTGTACCAGAAAAGGAGTTTGGTTAGATGGGACACTTCGCTTACTGGAAACCTATACTGATGATTATTACACTTCAGTTGAAGCCGACGTTTTGCAGGTTCCTCAACAATTGATAGGTAATTTGGGGCAGCCAGTGCTTGATTTAGCTTACTCTGTATTCTCCCAAGTGGTTGAGGCTGGAGCCACTGTTATTGAGATGGGTAATTCTTTTTTAACCTTGGTTGAAGGCGCTGTAGAAGTTGGAGAAACAGTAGGAGCGGTATTTTGGAATTGGTGGGGAAGTTCCCCTAAGGACAAACCAAGCATATTAGCTCCTGAGGAGTTTGCAGTCAGGTCTCAGATAAAGCAGCAACTGCAGGACTTTCACAACTTAGCTTACGGCATAGGTGGATTCTACGATTTGAGTCCTAAGGGTTTGGTTCTGAATGCTTCTGGTGAGCTGACCATTGCCTATTCTGATAGCGAGATAATCGGAATGGACGAAACTCAATTGGCTATGTATTACTGGAACGATTCCACTTCAACCTGGGCTTATTTCGGCGGAGTAGTTGATACTTCAGCAAATACTGTTACTGCAGTAATCGATACATTCAGATTATATACCTTGGCTCCAGTTATGCCAGCATACAAAATTAATCTTATCCCAGATCCCGATACACTCTTGGCTGATAGCGTAAGTCTCTGTCACATAGTAAGTGACACCATTCGCAACAATAATGGCACAGTAGTAGAAGATGGAGAGATGTTCACGGTAAACTCAGATGCCGGCTCTATCCTGACGCCTGATGCTGATTCAGTCCTCGATGGAATCCAGATAGAATCAGACTACGGGATTATATCATTCGACCTTAAAGCACCGGCTATTGCCTGGAATGCACATATAACCGCTCGGAGTGTCAATGGCTGGGCTTTTGGGGAAGTTTTTGTAACTTTTATTGATACTACTGCTTTGAGCCCACCTTCTATCATAGCAGTCTTTTGCAAAGACACAACTTTAACTTTAAAGTGGCAACTGGGGAATGAGCTTGATCTTGCAGGTTATAAGATTTATTACGATTTGGATACCTCTGGACCTCCATACGATGGGATTTCTGCATATGATCTACCTTCCCCTATAGATGTTGGTAAAACCGATACCCGAACTATATACGGTTTGCTATTCGATACAACATACTATTTTGCCTTAACCTCATATGATATTTCTGGAAATGAGAGTCAATACTCTCAGGAGACAGCTATACCCTTCCCATTTGCTCACGGCGATGTCAACTCAGATGATAAACTCGACTTAGGGGATGTGATATACTTAGCAAATTACTTATTAAAAGGTGGCACTCCTCCTACTCCTCTATATTCAGGCGATGTTAACTGTGATACTAACATAAATCTTTCCGATGTTATCTACTTAGCCAATTACTTGCTCAAAGGCGGTCCGCCACCCTGCCCATAAAACAATAAGGGGCAGGGGTCCAACCCCTGCCCCAGCATTTTTTTATCCGTTCACTCCGCTCTATCCGTTGACCATCTGTTTCATCTGTTGGGAAAAATCCTCATCCGTTAAATCTGTTCAATCCGCTGAACAATCTTTACCTCCCAGATCTCCTGAGGCTTGAGCTCCATCTTCCAGTTCGGAAACAAAACTGTGCTCTGATAATTCTTCTCAAAGCCAGATTCGGATAAAGAGACTGTTAAAATAGGAAATCTCCATAAAGTTGCTGACTTGTCTATTTTCAAATTTATATCCAATCCTAAATCAGAATCTTTTATGCCAAAATCAGATACTTCATCTTCAGAGGAGATACACGTCAAGCCATTGTCCGCTAAATTTATTCCCTTAACATAAACATATTTTTCTGAATCTTTTGAAAGCATCCCGAAATTAAACTCCACCCCGAACCATAAAAAAACGGGCTCTGAGTGATTATTTTTAATATTATAAAAAATCTCGATATCTTGAGATTTTGCTTTAATAACTATTTTTTTAAAAAGATTTATTGGAGCCCTTACATCCTCAATCCAGACCCAGCCATCTCTTAAAAGAGTTAAATACAAAATGTCTTTTTTTATCTCTATTTTATGCTGATAGTGCTGGTTGATAAAATCTCCCTGTTCTGAATATTGACATCTTGAAAAATCGTCAAGTTTAGCATCCTTACCTAAAAAATGGTCTAAAAGTGATCCCCTTCTATACCAATCATAGGTTAAATATTTATCCAGATCTTCTTCTTTGCTTAATACAAGGTCGTGAATACTTGCAACCTGGTTAGAATCATTTTCTTTTGGATTTTTCTCAAACCTCTTACTCAACTCTTTAATCTTTTCATGATAGCCCTCTTCTCTTCTGGATAATATGTTCAAAAGGTTAAATGATTTTGGTTTAAAATCAAACTCCACCAAAGTTCCTCCTGAATGAGGTAAAAAACAGAAATTCAACAAAGGAGTTTCTATTAAAATCTCATCCTTTCCATCCTTATCCAGATCAAATACTTTGTGATCTATCCACTTTTTCTTTTTGTGGGAAAGCTCACCTAAAAGTTTATCAGCTTCCAAAAAGTTTTTCCAAACAGCATCTCTTAAGTTAGTAAGATAAAGCCCACCGAAAACCCCGTGCCAGTATGGGTCATTACACTGGGCTCTCCACAAATTTTCTTTTGCTTCAAGAAGTTTATCTTCATCCACTTTTTTTGACGCTTCCAAATCTTTGA
Source organism: Candidatus Zixiibacteriota bacterium (assembly GCA_030615745.1). Lineage (GTDB taxonomy): Bacteria > Zixibacteria > MSB-5A5 > MSB-5A5 > SM23-73-2 > SM23-73-2. Next base: position 17,710 of record JAUWYR010000011.1, read on the forward strand.
TCTTATAGCTCAAATCGAGCACCCTTTTATGCAAGTGATTTGACTCGGGATATTTTGCCAAAAAGTTTCTCCAAAAACCACCCCGAACAAATATCCCGAATCTCTGATAAAGATTTTCCCCCTTTAATTTTTCCTCGAGCTTTTCATATTCCCTGAATGCAGAGGGAAGTAAGGTCCACTGCGACATCTCAGCATAGGAGGCTGTGGGAAGATAAACCCTTCCCAAAGGAGAAAGCCTTTCCAAAACCTGAGAGAAGTGAAGCATACAAATCCAATCTTTGTTTTTCTGTATCTGGTCTAAGAATCTTTCGAGCCACATGTCCTGGTAGCAGTGCTGGTATGTTTTTGGCCAGATTCCGAATTTCTCACCATCATCTGCATAGACTATGAGGTTATTTCCCTCCTCTGTTGCTATTTCTTTAAAATATTCTATGGTCTCTTCGGGTTCTTTAAAAGGTATAGCATATCTTAAGGTCTTGCTTATCGGGAAGAGATTGAGTTTATATCCCTGCTCCTCTGTGACATAATATCCTAAAAGCTTTTGTTCAGAAAGCCCTGAATATTTGAAATGAGTATCGTCTAAGATCACAAACTTTATCCCAGCTAAAGATAATATTTTTGGAAGATGAGGTTCCCAAACTCTTTCGGAAAGCCACATCCCAGATGGGTCAATTTCAAGCTCATTCTGAATAAACTGGGTCAGTTTTTGAATCTGACCGATCTTATCCCAGTCAGGAATTACGGGCAAGATCGACTCATAATAGGAGCCGGTTAAAAGTTTTACCTGACCCCCTTTGACCAATCTCTTAATCAAATCCAAAGCCTCAGGATGATTTTTCTTAATCCATTCAAATAACACTCCGGAGTAATGCAAAGACACTTTAAAATCAGGGTAGTTTTCAATTATTTTAAGAAAAGGCAAATAGCCCTTTTGGTAGGAATCCTCGAAAACGTGTTCGAAGTTACCTATGGGCTGATGATTATGTATTCCAAAGGCGAAATTAATCTTTTTCAAAAGAGCTCGAACTTAAAATATCTTTTGGGGTTTTTCTTTATATCCTTGACCAATTCATCGACAGATTTGGTGGTGTTCTTAAGTTCCTCATATAAACTTTTATCATTTATCAGCTTACCCAAAGTCCCTTCACCTCTCTCGATTTTCTCGGAGAGAATTTTCAAAGAAAAAGACAAGGAATCGAGCACCTCGGTAATATTTTTAAACCTCTCGGAGGCGCTGGCGAAATTATCCACTGTAGAGTTCAGTTTTTCTTTATTATCGTCCACCATCTTTTTCAACTCAGATGAGGCATAATGGAGGTTATTCACGGTTTTGCCTATCTTTTTTTTGTTCTGAGCTAAAAGGGAGGATAAGTCCTCTGAAAGTCTTCTCATATTTTCAATAGACTTTTTTATCGACTCTTCAGCCCAGGCTGTTCCAAAGGTCCCCTGAAGATTAGAAGTTAATCTCCTGATCTCAGTGATCATCTCTCCCATCATTCCCATCACCTCAGGGATACCGCTATCAAAAAAACCTTTTTGGAGTTTGGATAAGTCCAGCAGTATCTGGCTATGACCAGGCTCTACCTCAATATATCTTTCTCCCATAAGGCCTATGTTTTTCACAGTGAAGCTCGCATCCTCCTTTAAAATCACATCTGAGGATAGATTGAAGGTCACCAGAACCTCACCTTGATAAATTACCATCTTTTCCACCCCACCTTTAGCCACTCCTAAAACCGCCACCGGATCCCCGATCTCCAAAGCACCCACATTGGGGAAAAGGACACTATAGGTGTATCTTTCTTGTCTGAACTTATATTCTTTGAGCCAGATAATCCCCCATGCAAAAATAATCACTGCTAAAACCACCACCAACCCCACCTGTAGCTCAACTTTTCGATCTCTCATCTTCGAAGAATGCTTCGCATTTTTTTAAGTTTATTCTATATCACTTTCTAAATAGTCTCTTACTAAGCTTTTTCTATAGATCTCCCCAGTAAGTCTACGTGAGAAAGCCTTGGCTGGATGCTCTCCATACGTTTTAAGCATATGACTCATTGCGATAACCTCTGAGATCACCGTGATATTCTTGCCTGGGGAAACAGGGAGGATAATCAAAGGGATCTCAACTCCTAAGATAGTGGTGAACTTATCCTCCACCCCTAATCTCTCAAATTCTTTTTCATCCTCCCACCACACCAGCATGACTTCCACCTCGATCCTTTTCTGGATCCTAATGGCTCTGATCCCGAAAAGTTTTTCTATATCTATAATCCCGATACCTCTTATCTCCATATGATGACCTAAGAACTCAGAACCGGTCCCGACAATCACCTCGGGCGCTTTTTTTATCACCTTTATTATATCATCAGCTACAAGTCGATGCCCCCTCTCCACCAGATCAAGTGCACACTCAGACTTACCTATACCCGATTTACCAGTGTAGAAAAGCCCCACCCCATACACATCCACCAAGGTTCCATGTAATGTAATGGAAGGGGCGAATATATTTGACAAATACGCGCTCAGTCTATTGGTTAGCTCAGCTGTGGAAAGTCTCGATTGAAAAATTGCAATCTTTTTCTGATTAGCAAGATCGACCAACTCCGGGGGTGGCATTATATTCTTGGTAACTATTATACAGGGAAGAGCAAACCTCATTATATTCTCGATAAGTTTTTTTCTTTTCTCTGAATCTAAGCTTTTAAGATAAGCCAACTCTGTCTCACCCAAAACCTGCGTTCTCTCATAAGCGAATCTATCTATAAACCCAGCAAGAGCCAGACCTGGTCTATGAATCTGCTCATCCTTGATCTCTTTTTTAAGCCCATCCTCATTGGTTAAAAGGGTAAGCTCAAAAAAATCCTTCCTTTGTTTGTACATTTCCTCTACGATGACCTTACCCAATTTTTCTCACCTTCCTTAAATTAATCCCCTTCTTTATCCAGAGCGGCCTCAGATTTTGTCTGGCCTCTTAAAGCCAAAGCCTTTTTTACCTTTTTGTCCTTCAATTTCGATTTATATTTTTTAAGCTGTGCTTCCATTTTCTCTATCGCCTTCTCAATCGATGAATAAATATCGTAGGAGCGATGCTTGCTACTCAACACAGTGCCATAAACCTTGGTTGTAAGCTCAGCGGTTATTCGGCTTTTCTCTGAATCTAATATCAGATGACAATCTATTATGTGGTTAAAATATTTTTCCAATTTTTTGACCTCCTTTTGGGCGAAATCTTTCAAGTCTTCTGTGAGGTCAAAGTGTCTGGCAGTTGTTCTGATCTGCATAAAAAACTCCTTTCCTTAAAAAGGGTTTTAAAAAAGATTTTTTTGAAAACAAAAGCAGAAGTAAATTGGATGTTTTTCAACTCTCATCTGAGATTTTATAGTTAATCATTTTCCTTTACTCTTTTTCTGAACCTGGCAGGCAAAATCTTCAACTCCTCACGGTACTTGGTTACTGTGCGTCTGGCTATATTTATCTCTTCTTTTTTTAATAGGTTACAGATCTGCTGATCGGATAAAGGAGAGAGTGGGGCTTCTGTTTTTATGATTTTTTCTATTAAGTCTTTAACACTGCGCCTTGAGAGCTCCTCACCGTTCTGTTTTTGAAGCCCTTTATTGAAGAAATGTTTTATCTCATACATTCCTTGAGGAGTCTGCACATATTTATCATTAGCTACCCTTGAAATTGTGGCAACGTGCATTTCCACCTTATCTGCGATAGTCTCCATAATAAGTGGCTTAAGATAGTCTGGTCCATTTTCAAAAAAATCTCGCTGTTGTTCAACTATAGCCTCCACCACTTTTATCATAGTGGTGCGACGCTGATTCAAAGCATTCAAAAACCAACGAGCCTGTTCTAATTTCTTTTTGATATATTCTTTGGTCTCAGGGGTTGATTTGGAACTTTTTTTGACCAGCTTCTTATAAGCTGGATTTATTCTCAGACGAGGCACATTTTTGTCGTTATGATAGACCACATAATCTTCCCCGATCTTCTCCACGATCAGGTCCGGAATAACTGGAGCCGCTCCCGGGGTAAATCTTCCGTAAGCTGGCTTTGGAGAAAGGCTTCTTATCACCTCCATAGCCTTTTGCGCTTCCTCGAACCCAACACCTAAAATCTTAGCCAGCTGGGAAATGCTTTTTTTATCTAACTCGCTTAAATGATTTTGAACAATCTTGTAAGCTAAAGTTTCCTTGAGATTTTTCCCCCTCAACTGAATTAAAAGGGACTCTTTTAAATCTCTTGCTCCTACCCCTGGAGGATCAAAACTTTGAATCAGGGATAGAATTTTTTTGGTGGTCTCAGGTTCCGATTTTAGGGTATCGATTATCTCCTCAATCGAACAGCAAAGATAACCATTTTCATCGATATTTCCGATGATATACTCACCTATTTCGTACTCCTCTTTGGAGAGTTTGTGGTAGCTGAGTTGTTCTAAGAGATAGTCATACAAAGTCTTCTCAAAAACAAAAACAGGTTCTGCTTGCTCTTCTTTTTTCTCCTTCTCAAATCTAAATTTATATCCGATATCATCGTCCAAGTAATCCTCCCAGTTGATCTTCGAGAGCTGGGGGTCAATTTGGACCTCCTCCTCAGATAAGCCTTTTTCCTCCTCATCTGTCTCAGTCGGAGGCTCGACCTCCTCTAAGAGGGGATTGATTGCCAGTTCCTGACGTAGAGTCTGCTCAAGCCTCAAAAGAGGCATTTGAAGCATTCTTAAAGATTGAATGAGTTGAGGAGCTAAAATCTGCCTGAGTTTAACTTGAAGTCCTAATTTCATATTTTCGTCTCTTTTTTATATCTTTATCGGAAGAATTCAATTCAACCTAAATTTCTCTCCTAAATAAATCTTTTTAGCCTCAGGATCAGAGGCTAAAAACTGAGCTGAACCCGATTTCAAAACCCCTCCATCACACATAAGATAGGCTCTATCAGTTATGGAGAGCGTTTCCCTCACATTATGGTCTGTTATCAAAAGACCCAAGCCTTTCTCTTTCAGCCTGTGAATTATTTTCTGAATATCCTCAACAGCTATTGGGTCGATCCCGGAGAAAGGCTCATCCAAAAGCAAAAACTTAGGCTGGGTTACTAAAGCTCTTGTTATCTCAACCCTTCTCCTTTCCCCTCCTGAAAGAGTATAGGCTTTGTTTTTGGCTAAATGGGATATATCGAGCTCATCTAAAAAATATTTCAGTTTCTCTTTTTTTTCAGATTTTGAAAAGTTTTGCATCTCCAAGATAGCCATTATGTTCTGCTCCACAGTCAGTTTTCTGAAAATAGACGGCTCCTGAGAAAGATAGCCAATACCTCTTTTAGCTCTCTTATACATAGGCAAAGATGTAATATCCTCATCATCTAAAAGAATTTTCCCGAAATTCGGCTTGATAAAGCCAATTATCATATAGAAAGTGGTGGTCTTTCCAGCTCCATTAGGACCTAAAAGTCCAACGATTTCACCCTGTTCGACCTCAATTGAGACAAAATTGACCACCTTCCTTCTCCTATATATTTTTACTAAATTTTGGGTTCTTAAGATTGACATTTTTTTATAAAGTTATTCGATCTCTTCATTCTCTTTTTTATGGATTTCTCCTTTTACCCATCTTTTTATCTTAAAATTCCTCAAATTCTGGTCCGCCTCAAGTCCATATCCGGTCATTATATCCTTTCCTTTGGTCATCTTTACAAACTCATCCGTGGTGATCTTATTTATTTTAGGATCCCATTTTAAGCTTTCGGTCTCAAGTTTTATCCCATCATCTGTGACCACAAAAACATTACCTAAAACCTCTAAGTTCTGTCTTTTCTCCCATACCCATCCACTATCTGCAGTAAGATGAGAGGTATGTTCTCCTAAGGTATCGTAGAAATCGACTTCAAGTGTTTTCGCCTTTGTAAAATCCTTATCCACCCATTTAAAAATAGATCTCGCTTTTATAACTGTCGATTTTTTACCGTTAACAGTAAAAACCATGGTAGCATTCTCAATAACCTGGTCTGGTAAATCTTTTATCAATTTTTTTTTCATCTTTTGGTCTTCACCGCATCTGAGAAAAAGGATGATTCCTAATATTATTATAATATATAATCTTATAAAATCCAGAGTTTTTCGCATCTTTGTAACTACTAACCTCTAAAAGTATACGATTCTAAAAAGGCTTCTACCTATGACTATCTGTTTAATCTGTTGGGAGTCAACCTTTTTTCATGTGTTATGTTGGTTGAGACTTCCATCTTTTGTGCATCCAGACCCATTCAGATGGGTTTTCTCTTATTATCTTCTCCAGCTCCTCAGTATAAAGTTGGGTTATTTGAACCAAATCTTTTTCTTTTTCCCCTGTTGGGGTAAAAACAATAGGTTTTTTTACAATAATTTTGTAACCATATCTACCCATTCTTAAAATAGCCAAAGGGACTATTGGAAAACCATACTTCAGGTGAAGAAGTGCTGGTCCTAAGGGTGTTTTGGCTTTTTTGCCAAAAAAATCTACATAAACCCCCTTGACTTTTTTGGAATCCTGATCAGCTAAAATGCCCAAGACCCTCCCCTGACGCAAAGTAAAAATCATCTTGCGAATATCCTCAGTAGAGTTTATATTCTCCAATCCCATCTTCTCTCTGTTCTCAATCAAAAGCTTGTTCAATTTCGGGTCATAAGCCTCTCTTCCAACTACAGATAGCTTATAACCTCTTAAGGAAAGATAAGCTGCTAAAAGCTCGAAGTTCCCGATGTGTCCGGTAAGAATAATAACCCCCTTCCCCTCTTTGTAAACCGAATCAAGATACTTTAGCCCTTCAACAAAAACTATTTTTTTTATCTTTTCCCAGTTAAAACTTCTCAGACGTGCAACATCTGCTGAATTTTTACCCAAATTTTCAAAAACCTGAACAGAAATTTTTTTTATCCTTTTTTCATCGAATTTATCCCTCAAAGCAAACTTTAAATGTTTAAAGGTTGTTCTTCTATCCTGGATTAATAAAAAATAAGCCAGCCTTCCTAAGAGTTGACCTAAAAAAACAGAGCTTTGACGGGGCAAAAGATTAAATAAAATAATCAGGAATCTGACAAACCAAAAGACGCAAAAGTTCTTCAGCTTTTTTCTTATTCAAACCACCCCCGCCTTCAGAAGATCGTGAAGGTGAATAATACCTTTTGGTCTTCTTTGAGGATCAGGTATTATAAGACAGGTTATGTTATAAGATTCCATAACGTTTAAAGCTTTAGCAGCCAATTCCTCGCCGTCGATAGTTTTCGGATCAGGAGTCATCACCTCTTTTGCTTTTAACTTGAAGATAGCATCGGTCCTCTCAACCAATCTTCTCAGGTCCCCATCAGTGAAAATTCCGACCAGCTCTTTTTTTTCATTAACCACTGTGGTGGTTCCAAATCTTTTTGATGTCATCTCCAGAATGGTCTCCTTCATATTTGCCTGTTCGGATACAGTTGGTATAGAATCCCCGGTATGCATTATATCTGAGACTTTCAAAAGTAGTTTTCTTCCTAAATTTCCCCCTGGATGCAAAAGGGCAAAATCCTCCGGTGAGAAATGCCTCTCGTCCAGAAGGGCTAAAGCTAAAGCATCTCCCATCACCAAAGCTGCGGTGGTGCTGGAGGTTGGAACCAAATTATTGGAACAGGCTTCACTATCCACCGATACATCTATAACAACATCAGATTTTTCTGCCACCGGGGACAAAAGATTCCCGGTAAAAGTGATTATTGGAACCCCTAACCTTTTGAATATTGGAAAAAGCTGGTAAAGCTCATCGGTCTCACCAGATTTGGTTATAGCCAAAATCAGATCATCTCTTCTCACCATCCCTAAATCACCATGGATTCCTTCAGCAGGATGCAAAAACATAGCTGGAGTTCCAGTTGAGGCTAAGGTTGCCGCTATCTTTTTCCCTATTATTCCAGATTTACCAATTCCGGTGACTATTACCCTACCTTTGCAATTTAAGATCAGTTCAACAGCTTTAACGAACCGTTGATTGATCTTTTTCTCCAACTCCAAAATAGCTTCAGCCTCCCTTCTTATAACCTCTTTTGCTTTTTTAATTATCATAAAAACTCCCCCGGATCAATATTTTTACTCTCCAATATCAAATCTATAACCTCTCTGACAGCACCCTCACCACCCTTTGCAGAAGTTATATATTTTGCAAACTTTTTAGCAAAAGGGTTTGAACCTGAGACCGCAACAGGTAATCCAACCTTTTTTAAAATTGGAACATCCAAAAGATCATCTCCAATAAAACATATCTCAGCATCTTTGACCTTTAATTTATTCTTAATTTTTTTATAAGCAACCACTTTTTTTCCAACTCCCAAAAAGATATGTTTTATCTTTAATTCTTTTGCCCTTATTTGAGTCGCTTTGGAGTTCCTGCCTGATATTAAAGCAACCTCAATACCTGACTTCATAAGGAGATAAATACCCATCCCATCTGAGACATTAAATCTTTTAGCTTCACACCCGTCATCATCTATAAAAAGACTATTATCAGTCAAAACCCCATCAACATCCAAGATTAAAAGCTTTATTTTTTTTAAATTCTTTTTTATTCTTTTCAATTTTTCTTTGCGGAGCATCTCCGTATGGATCAAGAGATTGACGATAAAAATTCATCTAATTTTTTTATTTGAATCAAAAGCTCTTCGAGTCTTTCCAGAGGGAGCATAGATTCTTTGTCGGATAAAGCAGAGCTAACCTCAGGGTGAGTCTCAACAAACAGTCCATCACACCCGCAGGCTAAAGCAGCTCTGGTTAATGGGAGGATAAACTGAGGTTCTCCTCCTGAGCATTCATCCTCTCCTCCTGGAAGCTGTAAGCTGTGAGTGACATCGAATATAACTGGATGGCCTGAGCTTCTCATTATAACCAAAGACCTCATATCAACAACCAAATTATGATACCCGAAAGTGGTTCCCCTTTCAGTTAAAAGTATCTGGGGATTACCCACTGATTCAGCCTTCTCAGCAATTTTTTTCATATCCTCAGGAGCCATAAATTGCCCTTTTTTGATATTTAATGGTTTTTTTGTCTTCGCACAAGCTAAAACTAAATCGGTCTGCCTGCACAAAAATGCAGGTATCTGCAAAACATCTGCCACTTCTGATACAGGCTCTGCTTCAATTGGATTATGAACATCTGTAAGAATTGGAACTTTCAGCTTCTCTTTTAATTTCTTGAGGATTTTCAGACCCTCATCCAGCCCCGGACCCATATAGGATTTTATACTTAATCTATTTGCTTTCAAATAAGAGGATTTAAAAATATAAGGGATGTTGTGTTTTTTGGTTAGCTCAATTATCTTCTCAGCAGTTTGAAAAGCAATTCTTTCTGATTCTAAAACACAGGGACCTGAGATCAAAACCAAAGGGTTTTTCTCCCCAATTTTAATCTCCCCTACTTTAACTAACCCAGCCATCTTACGATCCTTTGAAAAATTTATCGACCTTATCTTACGGTGTTTTGTTTTTAAGACCATTCACAACCAAGAACAGGGCACCTCCAGTATGTCCCAGGTGGTGCTGCGGGGTGATTAGCATTATTAGGCGGATCATATTTATGATACCATTCACATTCTAAATAATAAGCCTGCATTGGAGAGGTCGCGTACTCGAACCAAAAATATTTGTAGTCAGTTCCCTCTGTTAGAGAATTCTTGACACGTGTAGCTAAATTAGTATCTGATCGGCCGACATAGTGAGCCACTCTGCCATCCTGTGATAAAATATAAACCCCAGGCGAAATCTTCGTTATACGAGAATCAATGTGTGAAATAGGATATGGACCTTTCATATCTATATCTTCTTATCCTGTTTTTCTTTTGCTACAAAATAGCCTGCGTGATGATATTCTTCTCTTGACATAAATCGGAAACCTTCAGCTTTTGTAACAAGTGCAATATGTACTTCCCCACCGACAGTGGGCATCCCATCACTAAATTGTTGTGATTTTATCATAATATTAACGAAAAAATCAACGCATTCAATCGCATTCTGTTCAGAGAAATCACCCCAAGTTGCTTGAAAACGATCAAGATCCCATCCATCACTGAACATTTCCAACTTATCTATTTCCTCGACACTGAGCACGGAGATTTCTATAGAGATATTTTTTTGTTTTAAAAACTCAGTTATTTTGTTTCGATATTGCTTTAACAGTTCTCTGTGACGATCACGAATCTTTCCTCTATTTTTGCCATCAGTGCCGAAAACTAATCGTTGAATTTCTTTCATTTGTCCCCCGAAAACTATACCGAACTTTCCTTTTTTTAGTGTTTCCTTTATCTCCTTTTCGGGTAACTTTATTCGCACAATTGTAGGAATTGGACTCCTTTTGTCATAACCTCCTAAAATAAATTCTAAATCTAGATCTAGCTTTCTTTTTTCATCAGGATACTCATCTACATAATATTTTGAAATAAAATTCAGAAATTTACTGGCTATACTTTTTACCGCGTAATTTATCGATTTAGGTTTTGTACGAAAAACGCTTTCTTTGCTCTTGAATTCCTCAATCAAGCTTTTTATAGTGCGGTCTCCAATTGATGCAATACCTGTGGTCATTATACCCATTTCTAAGGGCTCAAGAGAGAACAGTTTGGTCATATGAGTCATATGTGTATAAGGTATATGCTTAGACTTTCTATATATACTCCCGAAATCTGTAAGAAGCGGTTTACCTTTTTTGTCTCTCTTTAATTCAAGTTTTTTTTTAGTATCGAAAAACTCAAGTAAATCAAAGGGGTGTATTAAAAGTTCTGTGGTTGTTCCCAAGCTATCACAACCAAAAACCAGCGCATCTTTTGTTGCTAATGCGACCAAAGTGGTCACAGTTACTCCTTCCTCATTTTATGAGTTGTTTCTTTCTCGTGATTACTTTTTTATTTTCGACTTTCTTAAACTTTATTTGCCTCTTTTTTCTTATAAAACTTATGTAATTACACCCTTAATCAAAAATAAAACCTGATAAAGTTATTTCAATTTTATGTCTTACTAATTTTCTCCTTAGCTGAAACAACTTGGGAATCTTTTTGCTTCTTATATTCCAAAGAAGCCTTTACCAACTCCTTGAAAAGTGGATGTGCTCTGGTGGGGCGGGATTTTAATTCGGGATGGAATTGCACACCAACAAAAAATGGGTGACCAGATAACTCAACTATCTCCACAAGATTTTTGTCAGGAGAAAGACCGGATAATCTTAAACCGTATTTGGTTAAAATCTCACGATATTCGTTGTTGAACTCATAGCGATGACGGTGGCGCTCTGATATTTTGTGTTTTCCATAAGCTTTAAAAGCCAAGCTACTTTTCTCCAACAAACAGGGGTATGTTCCCAATCTCATCGTTCCGCCTAAATTTTTTATTTTCCTTTGCTCTAACAGAAGGTCGATAACCGGATAGGCTGTTTTTTTGTCGAACTCAGATGAATTCGCATTCTCCAATTTACAAACACCTCTTGCGAACTCAATCACCGCACACTGCATCCCCAAACAGATACCTAAAAAGGGAATATTTTTTTCCCTGACATATTTTATCGCCTGAATCTTACCCTCGATTCCCCTTTCACCAAAGCCCCCTGGAACCAAGACTCCATCTAAATCCTTGATGTATTTATCCACACTTTTATCTGAAATTTCCTCAGAATCTATCCACTTAAGCACCACCCTGGAGTCATTTTCAACCCCCGCATGAGAGAAAGCCTCGATTATGCTCTTATAGGCATCTTTAAGATGAGTATATTTACCAACAATTCCAATTTCTAATTGATATTTAGGATTTTTTATCTTCTCAACCATTTTTTCCCAGGAGGAAAGGTCAGGTTTTTTGCATTTCAAATCGAGGTGTTTTATCACAAGTTCATCCAGACCCTCCTTACAGAAAAGCAAAGGGACCTCATAGATCGATTCCACATCTATTGCTTGAATAACTGACTTGGGAGAAACACTGCAGAAAAGTCCAATCTTTTCCTTTATCTCCTGAGTCAAGGGGAGGGAGGTTCGGCACAAGATTATATTTGGCTGGATTCCTATCTCCCTTAATTCCTTGACACTGTGCTGGGTTGGTTTAGTCTTAACCTGTCCAGCAGATTCGATATAAGGAACCAAGGTTAGGTGGATATAAAGAGTATTTTTAGGACCGTATTCCAATCCCATCTGCCTTATCGACTCCAAAAAAGGCAACCCCTCTATATCCCCAACTGTGCCCCCGATCTCGGTTATCACCACATCCACCTCCCCATTTTTTCTGTTCACCTTTTTTATCCTATCCTTGATCTCATTGGTTATATGAGGAATCACCTGAACTGTGCCACCCAGGTATTCTCCCCTTCTCTCCTTGGAGATAACCGCATCGTAGATCTGACCGGTGGTAAGGTTATTATCACGAGTCAAGCTCTCATCAAGAAATCTTTCGTAATGACCTAAATCCAGATCGGTCTCAGCACCATCATCTAAAACGAATACCTCACCATGTTGAAATGGATTCATTGTTCCAGGGTCCACATTGATATAAGGGTCGAATTTCTGAAGATTCACATTCAAACCCCTTTTTTTCAAAAGAAGACCGATGGAGGCAGAGGCAATCCCCTTGCCCAAGGATGAAACCACACCCCCGGTAACAAATATATATTTAACCTGTCTCTTGATCTCCGGTTTTTCTAAAGCCAATTTCAAACCTTTTTTCTTGATAATTTTTTAAGATCAGCGTAACAGTTCAAAGCAAAGGAGTTATATCTGGTGATAATCACCTTTATTTTGTATCCGCTCTCTAAAGCTCTGAGTTGTTCTAATCTTTCAGATTTTTCTAAGGGTGTTTGAGGAAGCTTAGAAAATTCTTTTAAAAAGCTTTTTCTGAAAGCATAAATTCCTATATGCTCATAAAAGCTAAACTTTTTAGGCTTGTATCCATCTGTCCTTAGAAAGGGGATAGGATAGCGAGAAAAATATAGCGCATAACCACCTTTATCCAAAGCCACTTTAACAAGATTAGGATTTTTCAAATGCTTTTCATCTTTAATCTTTGTTGCCAGGGTTCCCATTAAAATCTTTTTATCTTTTCTCATATGGGACACTAACTTGTCTATGATTTTTGGATTTAAAGATGCCTCATCGCACTGGATATTTAAAACTATATCATAATTTAAATTCCTTGAAACCTCTGCCACCCTATCAGTTCCAGTCTTATGTTTTTTTGAAGTGATAACAGCTTCTGCTCCGAATTTTTTCACCAGATTTAAAATTCTTATATCATCAGTTGCCACCAAAAGTTTATCCAAGGACCTGGATTTGGATGCATTTTCGAAGACTTTCTGGATCAAAGGCTTCCCATTTATAAGGAAAAGAGGTTTTCCTGGGAGGCGAGAGGAATTATACCTGGCTGGAATCACTCCTAATGTTTTTTGTCTTTTTCGAAGAATGCTTCGTATCATAATTTAATTCAATCTTAAAAACTAAAACCATTTTGTCAACAAAAAAAATCCGAAGGATTCATAAGAATATGATCGCTCAAATTTAAGCCATCATCGAAATACGTTAAGTAATTGAAAGACTTTAAATTAATCCAGACGAATAAATTTTTAAATCACTTTCGGGACTTTAAAATACCCATCCTCTTTTTCAGGTGCATTAGCCAAAGCCTCATCTTGAGACAAAGATTTTAAAACCTCATCTTCCCTTAAAACATTTTCCATCGGGATAACACGGGAGGTGGGAGGAATACCTTCTGTATTCACCTCTTTTAACTGGTCAATATATTTGATGATGTTATCCAACTCTTTTTGAAATTTCTTTTTCTCTTTTTCTGAGAGCTCCAATTTAGCTAAACCAGCGACGTATTCGACATCTTTGATACTTATGGCCATAATTTTTCCTTTGTGTTAATGCTTTTTGGAGTGTCAAGCCCCCCCGCATTTTGCGGGGGGATCTACGACTTTAGCTTGACTTAGTAAACCTGCCTGCCCGGCCAGGGAAGGTTTACACTCCAGAATCGCATCTTATGTTCCATCGGGGTACCTTACCCCGATGTTTATGGAATGTAGGGACAACCCTTGTGGTTGTCCTATTTAAGGACAGGGACCCCGATAAATCGGGATTTCGCAGAGCTCAACAAGCCCTGTCCCTACATAAAACTATTTTATCAATAACATTTTCTTAACTTCTGTAAATTCACCTGCCTTAAGCCTGTAAAAATAAATTCCAGATGAGACAGAATTCCCCTTATCATCCTTCCCATCCCAGATAATTTTATACTCACCCGGCAGTTTGTCCTCATCCACCAGAGTCTTGACCCTCTGCCCCAGGATATTATAAATCGTAAGGGTAGTGTGAATGGGACTGTTAACTGTTAACTGTGAACCATAAATTGATTTCTGGGTGGTGTGGACAGGACTGTTTACCGTTTTCCGTGAACCGTGAACCGTGAAGGGAATGGTGGTAGCAGGGTTAAAGGGATTAGGATAGTTCTGGGACAATGAAAATTTCGCTACCAAATCATCTGTTTCATCTGTTGGGAATTCTATATCAGTATATTTTGCTGAATCAGACCAGGGACCTTCTCCATAAGAATTTATACCTCTCACCCTCCACCAGATTGAAGTGTCAGGAAGATCGGTAACAAAGCAACCATTGGTTGTTACTGTAGTATCAATAATTAAAGAGTTGGCAAATGTAGAATCATCATCTATCTGAAGCTGATAAGATGTTGCTCTTAAAGCCGGTTCCCAAAGGAAAGCTTGATCCACTGCTCCTTCTGTTCCATTAGGAGGGAAGACCAAAATAGGCTTGTCCGGAACCGAAGGCGCATCACTTAAATAGATTCTTCCCAATTGAAAGGGAGTGTAATCATAAACGCTTGAAAAGGGCCAGTAACCCACATCGTTACCTAAGGTATACCAGCCAACCCCTGAGATATAAACAGAGAAACTATCTGCTCTGTCCCAACAATCAACAAAGAGCAGGATAGTGTTTCCAGGTTGAGAATTCAATTTCCATTTCGGATCGGTTCCAAATGGAATTTTTATCTCAAATTGCTGATGACCGCTACTTGTTCCGAATCCAAACTCCCAGCCACTTATCGGAACGAAAAGACCTCGGTTTTCCAGGGGGACATAATTGTAGGGCGATGAAGGATCAGAGATCAAATGCCCGAAAAATAAAGAATCAGAAGCTATTGAATGGTTATCGACCCAGAGTCTACCCTCAGATGAGTCGGACGCAAAAAAACTATCGCCGGTATCATCTATGCCAATCAAACACCCGTCATACTCGGTATCAGTTGTATCCTGGGGAATATCGAGGGCAATATAAAAGTAATTGGAATCATTTTTTATATACATAATAGCAGCAGAAGAATCATAACAATGCACACCATACCAGCCAATAACGTAGGGATTTCTCACAAACCTGGATATGTCATATCTGTTAGCATCATTCCATTCGGTATCATTGATAACCCCGTCGCAGGAAGGAACAGTACCACTCCAGGGTGAAATCAGATGTGTTCTTTCTGCGTAGATGAGTCCTTTTATGGTATCATCCAATAGAACTTGGTCAGTTGAAAGATCTGTGCTATATTTAATGATATAAGAACCACGCTCCATCGGAACCCAGCTATTGGGAAAGGGAACCTCAACAGAATCCTGAGAGGAAATATCACTAAGAAAGGCAGAGACCGAATAGATATCAACTGAATTTCCCAAAGAATCTTTTCTGGAAACATCGCAGATAACCGAAATATTGGTCTCTTGGTTTTCAGCGAGATTTAAGACCTTTACTGAATTGTCCGAAAAAGAAGTTCCTGTCTCTTCAACATAATAAAATAGATAGGAAATCTGGTCATAATCATCATGTGGATAATCATAAGCTAATATCTTTTTTGGAGCCACATTGTGAGTTATCTGGGTAGTTTTTTTGAACTTTATAGCCAAACCGGAATCAGGCAGATTTTCATATCCATCAAGTCCCATCCCATAATATCTCAATCCAAAGTATCTGGTATAATCCTGTATCCCGATCAAAGCAAAAGAGTCGAGATGGGCTGGTTCCCCATAGGCAATAGTGTTAGGGGTTTTTACAGAAAAATACTGAAAAGTTATAGAGGAATCTCTTGAAGTGAGAATAAGCTCAAAAGTGACTGCATCTGGAGTAGAAGCCTCCGCATAAGGCTTCACATTTTTGTATTCGACTATAAAAGTATCCAAAGCCGCGTTAGTCCAGTAATAGACCGTCCCTCCTCCGTAGGCGCCTGGATCTAAATTGAGATCGTTCCAGAAAGGAGCCAATACATTGGAAAACTTCATCCCCGGAATCCATGCATTGTAAAACCATCCATCATCAGTGAGAGTATCGTGGGTAAAAGAAATCGCTCCATTTGTTCCAATGTAAATCGAGTCAAATGTCTGACCATTATATACAAAGTCAAATCCAATTGAAAAAGGACCTGCGGTTCCATCATCTAATGGATAGTAGCCTAGCCTTGAATACCACTGGTAAGAGTAGACTGGAGTTCCACTACTGATCTCAATCCAGTTATAGGTCGGTCCTTCAACATCATCGCTATCCAGATAGGTGTAACCATATCCATTAGGACCGCCTTGGGAGAAAAGAAATGGATTTGAATGACCTTTGTAAATAGGTCTTGGCAATTTAGTTTTCTCTGAAAATATATGGGAGCGCCCTATTTTTTCTATCCTTTTTGATTTTGACCAAGAGAGGTTAAAAATTAAAATAAATAAAATTAAAAAAATAACACAAACTTTTAATGTTTTCATTTCTCCTCCAGGATAAAAGTTTTAACTCAAAAGTCTTTTCTAATAAGATGCATTTTAAGTCATTGTCAAGAATTTTTTGAACCCTCCTTAAGATAACATCGATAACAGGATTTATCTTAAAAAATCCCAATCATTTTTGTTTTGACTTTTCTTTTTCTTCAAATTAAATTGAAGAAATCGAATTAAAAAGGAGAAGCGATGATTAAAAGAAACTACAAGGAGATGAAATCAAATGAGCTTAAACTTGAGGATGCTAAAGGGGTTTATATTAAGTGGATGATATCCAAAGATGATGGTGCTCCAAATTTTGCCATGAGATTTTTCGAGATTGAACCGAAAGGTCATACCCCATATCATAAACATGAGTGGGAGCATGAGGTCTTTATCAAAGAGGGTGAGGGAGTTTATGTCTCCGAGGGAAAAGAGATAGCTTTTAAATCTGGTGATGCTATTTTCGTCCCTCCTCTTGAACCTCATCAGTTCAAAAACACAAAAGACAAAAAGCTTGAATTTTTATGCATAATTCCCAATAAAGGAAAATGAACATAGATTAAAAAAACTTTTGATAACAAACTATTCTCTCTAATGCACCCTCAAAACGAACAAATCAAAAAAATAGAAAAAGAATTCGGAAAACCCAAAGAGCTTGAAATGTCTTTCCCCATGGGCAAAAGGGAGTTCGATGATTTGCTTCACAGTATGAGGGATGGAAGGTCTTCAGATATAACTCTTTTAATTTTTAAAGATAACCGAGTCATAGTAATTGCAAAACCATGGTATCCGAATGGTCTATGGAGAATCCCCTCAGGAGGGTGGAAGCCGGATGAAAGCTTAGTAGAATGCGCAAAAAGGGAAGCGTACGAGGAGACCGGAGCAAAGATAAAACTTAAAAAATATATTTTGAGGATCAATGTGACTTTTACTTATAATAATAAAAAGGTTAAATGGACCTCCCATATCTTTGTTGCAAGATATTTGAAAGGAAAGCTAAGACCTGTGGATACAAAAGAGATAAAAAAGGTTGGTCTTTTAACATTAGAAAAGCTCGGAAAACTAAAACCTCTATTATTAAGACAAAACTCAGGAGGTTTAGCCTACCGTGCTTTTCTCACTGAAGAGGCAATAAAAGAAATAAGAAAAAAGTGAATCATGGAGTGCAACAACTTGTTGTTGCTCTTGTTATTTCGGGGTACCTTACCCCGAAACAAAAAGGTTCAGGGTAGGGGTACCCTGAACCAACGAAAATTTATCTCAACTCTCTTTCTCCAGTCTCTTTCTCAATTCTCTATCTCAACTCTCTATCTCAACTCTCTTTTTCAAATCATACAAGCAATTCTCAGGGTCTTTTATCCCGGCTAAACAGAAAAGATGCCTGAAAACTCTTTCCCTCGGAGAACTCTTATCAACCACGTCTAACAAACATCCCTTCTCACAGACCAAACATCTCTCTGGCTGGCAATCGAATTCTGTCCCGGTTGATTTTGCTACTAATGCCTCGCTTAAATCCCAGGATGAATTATCAGACCTTTTGGAGAAATCGACATACCTGGCTTTCTTCAACACAATCCTGCCTCGATCAACTTCTAATCTCGCTTTGAAATCGAGCTTATCACCTCTGGAGAAATTGTATTTTTCCTGTGCTCTTACACTCACCCGAGCATAGACATAATCATCGAAAAAAACTCTATCGATCCACCCATTTTTAAAACTCAAAAGGAAACCTTTGAATCTTAAGGACTGTCCATTGGGGTAAATGATTTTTTTCAGATGAGGTTTAACCGAGTTTATCTCTCCTGAAAACTCAATGTCTTTTCCTAAAACTTCCCCAAGCCATTCCTCATATTCTTCCAAAAACTTTTTGAATTTCTTAAACTCCTCTTGAGCTAAAAGAAGCTCAGGCTGATAGCAGACTTTTTCTTCATAATATTCTTTACATCCAAAACATTTCTTACCCACATGCTCAAAACCTTTGGGACAGGACCTTCCCTTGTTCAAAAGCCTGCATCTCCAGAAGAAATAGATACATCCCTGAGGGAAGCAATTCTTTTCTCTTAAAACATGATAAGCTGAGACGCTTTTCTCGAACTTAAAATGAGCCTTATGAGAACAACGAAAAACATCCTGACGTTTGTATTGATTTTTCAAAACTTTTTGCATGATATTTTAGTTTTTTGAACGTAGGGACAGACATTTATGTCCGTCCAGACTCAATTCCAACTTTTTCGTCAGGTAACTCTAACACCCATCCCAAAGCATCATTTACGTGGCAGTCAGGTCCCCTGACCTGACTGCGTTCTTCCAGCCAAGTCAGCCTGCCCGGCCTGGGGGGACTTGGCTGGCACTCTTAAAAGTAAATGTATTGTCATTTTTCGGATGGACATAACATCCTTTTTTGCATCATTAAATATACGTTTTTAATTTCTCACATCAGAAACTGAAAAGAATCTTCAGAGCAGGGATTGCAAAATCTAAAGCAAATGCAAAGGAGACTAAATACATCAGCCAGTGAACCTCTTTTCCTTTTCCAGATAAAAGCTTAATCAAAGAGAACATAATAAAGCCCACCCCGATGCCATTTGAGATGCTGTAAGTTAAGGGCATCACTATCATTATTAGAAAGGCGGGGAAGGACTCCTCGAAATTGAAAAAGGGTATCTCTTTGACTATTGTCATCATCAAAAAGCCAACTATTATCAAGGCAGGAGCTGTAGCCTCATTTGGAACTATTCCAAAAATGGGGGTGAAGAAAATGGCTAATATAAATAAGACTCCAACAACAAAAGCACAAAGACCTGACCTTCCTCCAACTGATATTCCTGCGGCGCTTTCGATATAGGTCGTCACTGAGCTGGATGAAAAAGCACCACCTAAAGCTGCTCCTAAGGAGTCAACTAACAAAACCTGCTTGATTCTTGGTAAACTCCCCTTTTTATCCAGAAACTTACCCTCAGTTCCAAGACCTATAACCGACCCTAAGGTATCAAAAAAGTCAGATAACATCACTGCAAAAATCAAGGTAACAGAAGTTATCACCCCGAGTTTACTGAAAACCAAAAAATCGAATTTTCCGATAATTGAAAAATCAGGAAAAGATACCAAAGTTAATGGAATTCGGGCAACCTCAGAGCCAGCATAGGCTCTAAAACCAGAAAGATAGTTTATCGCTATTGCAACTATGGTTGAGAATATAATTCCGATAAGAAGTGCACCTTTTACCTTTCTTCTTATCAGAATTGCAGTGAGCACAAGACCCAAAACGGAGACAATGACCGGAAGCCTTGTAAGGTCCCCTAATGTCACTAAAGTTGATGGATGAGCCTGAATTAAACCAGCGTTCTGAAGACCAATTAGAGCCAA
The DNA here is from genome assembly GCA_030615745.1 of Candidatus Zixiibacteriota bacterium. Classification (GTDB taxonomy): domain Bacteria; phylum Zixibacteria; class MSB-5A5; order MSB-5A5; family SM23-73-2; genus SM23-73-2. The sequence continues at coordinate 37,851 of JAUWYR010000011.1, forward strand.
AAAAAGACCGATTCCCACTGATATTGCCTGTTTTAGAGATAGGGGGATCGCATTCATCACCGCTTCCCTGAATCCGGTAATAACCAAAAAGGTTATTATTATTCCCTCGATCACAATCACTCCCATGGCAGTTGGCCAGGAAAGACCCATAGTAGCAACTATCTGATAAGCAACAAATGCATTCAAACCCATTCCAGGGGCTAAGGCAAATGGATAGTTAGTCCATAACCCCATCAAAATACACACCAAAGCAGTTGAAAGGCAGGTTGCAGTTACACAGGCAGAAAAGGGCAGACCCAACACTTTTAGCTCAGGGCTCCCTGAAAAGCTCAAAAACTGAGGATTGACAAAGATGATATAGGACATAGTCAAAAAAGTGGTGACCCCTGCCAAAAGTTCAGTTTTAAAATTAGTGTTTAGCTCTGATAATTTGAAAAGTCTCTCTAACATACAAACTCCTGTGATGAATTCAAACCATAAGATATAGGTTTATTCCCACATTTTTTCACATTGTATGCAACTGTTTTCATAAACTAAAAAATTGACTTTAAATTTAATTCGTTGTGTCCAAAGGAATTATCTTCTTTTTCTGTTTCCTTTATCAAAAGAATTCTTTTGGCATAAGCATTGCATAAAAAAGTTATTGCTTGTAACAAAAAACAAGGGGAGCGGGATGAAAATAAAATTTACACTCACCATGAAAAACCTCTTGGTTGAGGAGAAGCTGATAAATGAACTTGCCATATCTTGGATCTCTGACCTTTCCCAGGAAGAGGTTTTATCACTTTCCCAAAGGTGGGTTTCTGATAAGGATTTTTTGAACCAGCAGATGATTGGCTTACAAAAAGTGGGTGAGTCCAGTTTGACAATTGAGCCTTTGGAGGAGGTAAAAAACTGATGCCTTTATCTTTGGAGTTAGCCTTTATAATAGAAAACATCATCTTATTTTTCAAAACTGGATTTGAATGGTTTGTTCAGTTGAATCATTATGTAAAAGGAAACTTTGGATTTTTCGCCCAGGTGGCTTTGGATTTAGCCATCTTATATTTCCTTTTCCTTCTGGTAACAAAAATGGTCAAGGTGGCATTCGATATGCTTAAGTTTGTTGTTCTCCCCTCTTTGCTTTTGACCGGGATCATATCATTCTTTTTGCCCTATACTTTTTTAAATCTTTTACCATTTTGCACCGGAACGATGATAATAATAAACCTTTTAAGGACCTAGTCTTTTCAGTCAGGATAAGATAAATTTATTTTTTTGAAATTGTCAATAAAAAATGAAGATTTTTAAAAGAAAAAAAGTTAAAAAGATAAGCTGTCCTTTTTGTGGAACTGAGATGAAAAAGCAAAAAGACAGGTATATCTGCACAAAATGTTTTGCTGAGCTAAAAGGGGATACTGTTATTTTTCATAACATAAACCAGGATTTTCAGAGTTAAAGAGTTTACATCTAAACCTCTGAAGAATATAAAAACTAAATACAGCTTTTCAAACTTAAGCTCACCCCCTTCAGTTCCTTCTTAAACACTTCATAGGACTTTTTATCATACAATGCAAAGATAACAGTCTTTAAACTTTTAGCCTTTGGCAGAAATTCTTTGACCACACCTATCATTATTTTGGCGCACTTATCCGTTGGAAATCCACCAACTCCGGTCCCTATTGCTGGAAAAGCCAGAGAACTCAAGCCTAACTCCTCAGCTCTTTTTAAGCTGTTTATAGTTGAGTCTCTGATAGCAAAAGCATTAGTTTTCAAATCCCTTCCCATACCTGCTGCATGGATAACATATTTAGCTTTTAGATCACCAGCAGTTGTAAAGATAGCTTCTCCAATTGGTATTGGTGCTTTTCTTACCGCCTGTTCCTCGATTATCTTTCCACCTTTTTTCTTGATCGCCCCTGCGACCCCACTTCCCATAACCAAATAGTTATTAGCCGCATTGACTAAAGCATCAGTTGAAAGCTCAATTATGTCTCCTAAATAAAGGGTTATAATCGATTCCATTTTTTTCTCCTTTCTCACTAAGTGCCAGTCGAGTCCCTCGACTCGACTGGATCCTCCCGCCAGGTCAGGGGACCTGGCGGGCACAAATTAATTTTTTAAGTGCCTGTCGGTTCCCCCCTGGCCGGGCAGGCTGACCCGACAGGATATTCTCCATTTTTATTTTTCCATTCTTCTCCTGAAAACGTAGATGAAAAGACCAATAAAGAAAGCTCCTAAGAGAAACTCAATTCCTGCAACCAAATTCGCAAAATCTCCTACTAATTTGTATTGCTGAAATCTCCATAAGGGGAAAAAGCCTTTTAGGCTGAAGGAAACGGAAGTAAGATAATCTTTTATAATCGTCCAAATTGGTGCGGTATTTTTGAAAGCTATTTTGTATTTGAATATCAGGGTTTCATTTTGATCTGCGGCGTGCAATCCTATGAACATATAGATAATGCCAAAGATTAAAATTAGAGCAACAGAACTCAAACCTACATTTCTTAGCTTCTCTCCATATCCGCAAGAAAGCTTTAAAATCCACAGGAAAATCCATTTAAAGAAATCCTTCGGCAATTTACAAGCCATCCTTTTACACTCCTGCTCCCTGAAATGAAACATCCCTGCTTTCGCAAAATCCCTTTTGTTATGGAACTGCACCTTTAACTGCCCGTATATTTCGCTGGTTTTGAAATAGAATTGATGCTTTTGTTCCTGTTTTATTTCCTTTGACTCTTCTAATGTGATTCCAAATGGTAATTCCATTTCATTTTTTAATTTGTAGCTCCAATCCCATTCGACTAGACTAAAATCAACATTTTTGAGATCGACTTCTGTGAAAATACATTTTCTTAAATCAACACCAGTGAAGTTTGCCTTCGCTTTAAAAATGGTTCGGTCAAATCGAATCTTCTTAAGAAATTCGGAGAAATAAAAATTGACTTCTTCTCCCAAAAATTCTGCCAAACTAAAACTATTATTTCCTCCAGAAAATTTCGCTTTATTGAAGACGGTATTTTGCCCTGAAAATTCCGCTCCAAAAAAGTAGATATTTTCGCTTGAAAATCTCGTGTCAAAAAAGTAAGTGTTTCTTGCTGAGAATTTACACCTGATAAATTCAGTCTTTTCGCCTGTAAATCTTGCTTGACTGAAGTTGGTGGTCACGCCTGAAAATTTAGATTCCGCAAAGTCTGTTTTTTTGCTGGAGAATTCCGCCCACTCAAAGTCTGTGTAGGTTTTTGGACCTAAAAACTTCGCACCATAAAAGGTAGTATGCTCTCCTGAAAATTCCGCTCCCGTGAAGAAACTCTTGATCTCTGCAAATTCTGTCAAGCTAAAGTCAGTTTGTTTCCCCATGAACTGCGCATCACAAAAATACACAGTCTTTTTAAATTTAAATTTTCTGAAGCTTACAGAATCAGGGAAGAAAAAGCCTTCGAAATGATAGGCATCTGAATCTTTATCTTGTAGTATCTTTTCTATCCCCTCATTGAACTTTTTAATATCCTTATCCTTCCTTCTCTCGTGAAAAACACAAAAACCCTCCTTAGAATCCTCCAATGCCTCATAAGGACACTCCCAGCCTGTGATTGAGCTTTTATATTTACATTTCCTCTTAACCTCGCTCATCTTTCCTCACTTTTAGGTGCTTGTCCTCATATCTCACCCGCAGGTTTCCCAACCGCTCAAAAGCGAGACAGACAAAAGCGTAAATTAAGGAATAAAGAAACGTGTTTTTTTATTTTTATTTATAGAAAAACGTGGTGAATGTCAAGGAGGTTCTGAGTATGTTTGAACAAAGAAAAAATTTTTAAGGTGTTGGCAAAAGTCTAAGTATGTGGTTTTTTATTGTATTAAACTCTTGAGTAAAAAGTTGATGCACTTCTTGGGGCTGAAATTGCTGAAGGTCATATCTTGCACCTTCACTGTCATCTTTTAATGTTCTATAATCTCTGTATATCCGTTTCAGATCGCTGAGTTTTTGAAAGTAAGCGTCTCGAGCCTTATGTTTCCTAAGATGGATGTCTTTAGTGGCCAAGTATGCCTCAACATAGTGAAGAGCAGAATAAAATATGCCAGTTACAACCCAATCAAGAAATATAGTGGAATCTAACTCGAAGTGGTTTATAAATTTTTCATTATGGCCTGCTTGCCTTAAATGATTTCTCCTATCGGGCATAGTGCGGACTATTTATCTTGTATAAATTAATTTAGATCCAGGCGGAACTTCTTTTTTAACATCTTTAAGTGAGCAAAAGACTACGTGGAAGTCAAAGCTAATATTAGTAAAATGTTCCATCAACTCCATCTCTATATCATATATTTTAGGTCTTATTTCCTTATCTTTTTCATCTATAATAGTCCAGATACAAACCTGCTCATCTTCTACAGTGCCGAATGCTCCTCTTACTTCAGGTATTTTAGAAATTTTTTCCCTAAAGAAATCTACTACTTGATTCCAATCTGTAATTCTTAGTTTTTCTTCTTCGTAAGTTTTGGTGTCTGCAGGTCGAATAGGGGGTTCAGTTATTAAAAGTCTGTTTAATAACATATATTGGAGATAAATGTCAATTTCAGGGAGAAGGCTTTTAATGGAGTGTTCAAAATGACTAAGTAGGCGCTCTTCTAATTCGAAGTGATATCTGCTTCTTATGTAAGCATTCACATATAATTTCCAATCATCAATATGATCTCGAAGAGCTGACGGATCTAAAAAGTAGGAGAATTGCGTGCTCGATAATAAAACCTTTCTCAACGGAAGAGAATCTTCGCCAGTTCCGTCAGCTTTATAGTCCACCTTTTTTGTTTCAAGTTCCTCGACTGTGTTCATAAAAGTTTCCCTGTCCTCATATACTCTTTAAATTCTTTTGTCACACTTGCGAGAAATTCATCTTCTATTAAATCATGAAAATCTACAATTACTTTATCAAAATCTTCACGCTTGCTTTCAATATCGTTAAAACAATCAAAATCTAAAATATAGATACCAACTTTTTGGCTATCCTCCCTTCTGGTTGCTTCGCCGATAAGACCTGATCGTATAGTAAGTTTTTTATCAGATTTATTTAATCTGACCTCTGCGAAAGTAGTTATAATGTCATTGATTGGAAAATGATTAAGAGCTATGAAAGGAACTATATATTTCGTAAAATCGTAAAAACCATTTACTTTTTTAATTTCAATATTGTTTATATAGCGTAATCCGATTCTTTTGAATATCTCAATTTGATAAAGTTCACAGAACTTCTCGAAATAATTTTTAAGTTTTCTCTTGAAATCATCAAAACTCACATACCCTTTGGTTATGTAATTAAAATTGCTACAAGAAATCCTTAAAATTTCTGATCTTTGTTCATTTTCAAAAACGTACACACGAGTTCCCATTTGACGAACCAGTTCAGGCACAGCTATTTCAGGAACAGACTTCAGTGAGTGCTCCCAAGTAAATTTGGGTAGGTCTTTTATGATTTTGTCTTGATAATCAGATATCTCCTTGTCTATTTTTAATCTAGAGTCAAAATTGACTTCAAAAGCGACTTCCTTCACAGGTGGAAATGGAAATTTCTCCCTTTGTGGCTTATTCATTAAAAAATACCTTCCTTTCGCTCTTTTAGAAGTTCAAATTAAAATTAACAAAAAATCAAAAAAAGTCAATCATTAATTTCATCAATTATTAAGCTAAATAAAAAATCACCCATCTTATATAATTTATCGACAAAATGATGTCTGCTGATTGTAAAAAATTAGCACTCAAATAAATTCACCTTATAAGATTAAAAAGCTAATACTTTATACTCGAAACGATTATTGTCCCTTTATCAACCTCTCTGTTCCTAACCAAGCGGTTTTGGAATCTATAAATTTAAATAAATTTATTATAATCCAGGCACAGAAAATACCTAATAAAGCTCCCCCGATTATGTCTGAAGGATAGTGAACTCCAACATATATTCTTGAAAACGATACCAGAAAAGCTATTGAGAAAAAAACGACTTTAGCTTTTCGATAAAAATATGAGATTAAAGTTGCAACTGCAAAAAGGTTGGTGGCGTGGGATGAGGGAAAGGAGCCAGCTTTGGAACAGTAGACTAATAGGTGAACATCCGGCAAGACGTTGCAGGGGCGAACTCTCCCAACTAAAGGCTTTATCAGATGTGAGGAGGTCTGGTCCGAAATTGCGATCAATATGAGTAAGAATAAAGCTAATATTCTCCCTTTTCTCTTTCCAAAGATAAAAAGTAAAAGCCAGGCTACCCACATCGGAATAAGCCAATAGTCCCTTGTGGTAATCCCGACCATTATAAAATCGAAAAAAGAATTTTGAAGTTTTAGATTTATAAAATAAAAGATAAAAACATCCAAGTTTAAAAGAAACTCAACCATATTTCTTTTTTGCAAGGCTAAAGCCTTGCGTTACGATTTAGAAAAAACTTAGTTTCTTAGAACAAAAGTCTTCAACCATTGTTTATCAAAAGAATTTAATCTTCCCCTCTGTAGAATCTACCAATGTTTTTTTTAACTCTTCTACAAGGCTTTTTCTGATTTGGATTTGGAGTTTAACCTCATCCTGAAAATCTGTGTTTATGATTTGACAATCGAATCTACTTATGGCTTTGCTAATATTACCATAAAAGTTAACTGGAAAGGAAAAACTTATCTTTATTTTTAAAATTTTTTTCATCAACTCACATTTATTAAGGGCATTTAAAGCAGACTCTTTGTATGCTTTTGACAACCCGGAAGTCCCTAATTTTATCCCCCCGAAATAGCGAGTAACGACCACTAAGACATAACTCAGGTTTTTTGTTTGAATTGCTCTTAAAATCTGCTTTCCTGCTGTTCCTCTTGGCTCACCGGCATCGCTTGACTTACAAATCTCTTGATGCATTCGCACTTTTTCTTTTCCTTTTCCTTTTCCCAAAACATATGCATAACAATTATGTGTTGCAGAAAAATGCTTTTTTCTCACCTCTTTTATCTTCTGTTCTGCCTGTTTTTGGGTCTGAATGGGAGATGCCTCTGTCAAAAAAACAGAACCTTTTACCACCAGTTTATCCCTAACAGAGCTTTTGATGGTGAGGTATTCATCCTCAGAGATTTTTAGCAAGGATTTTACCCCTATTTTTTCTATGAATCCTTCGGATTTCTTTTCACTAAAAACTGCTGGATTAATCTTTTCAACCTTGAACCGTAGATCAGATCGAACTTCTCCATCTGCTCAGGAATGAGTTCTTTAGCTTTTAGCCTGAGCACAGAAGCCTTGGTTTTCGCCTCACCCAAGGTTAACTCGCCCCTTTTTATTCGTTCACAAAGATCGTCAACAACCTTTTTTAGCTTCTTGATTTTTTCATCATATTCTAAAAAGTCTTTTTTTTTCATTTTTATAAATAATTTAAAACCAAATCCAGATCCTGTACCCCTCTGATGATCAAAGCGCCCACATCTTTCCAATGCGGGTCAGATAAAAATCCCTCTTTTTTGACAAGAAATACAGGTTTTCCCTGGTCTTTTGCTCTTTGTCCCGCATCTATTACCCCTTTTGCATCTGGTCTTGTCTCCACCACAATAACTGCCTGAGATAAGCCCACGATGATCCTGTTTCTCGACATAAGCTGACCCACGTTTACCGGAACATTCAAAGGGTATTCGGTTAAAAGGGCACCGTTTTCTGAAATCTCTTTTGCTAAGTGGATGTTCTCTTTTGGATAGATATTTCCTAGCCCGTTTCCTAAGACCGCATAGGTTTTTCCCTCACCTATTAAAGCGCCCATATGAGATTCTTTGTCAATCCCTTTAGCCAGACCACTCACCACCATCACCCCACGCGAGGCTAATGCCTTTCCTAAAAGAATCGCTTCCTTTTTTCCTTCCTCGGTTGGTTGTGTAGTCCCAACTAAAGCTATAGAGCTCTGCTTTTTTAAAGGAAACTTCCCTTTGTAATATAAAAGAGGAGGTGGGTCATCGATTTTTTTTAAAATAGAAGGATAATTATCATCCAAGATTGTGGAGATGCCGATTCCTAACTCTTCGAGAAAAAGAATATGTTCTTCTATCTCCGAAAGCTTATCCTGTGAAGCAAAGATTCTTTCTGCTTTGGCTGGGTTCATCCCTGGCAGTTTTTGAATTTCCTCCAAACCCACTTTATATATATTTTCCGGCGAACCAAAAGCAGAAACCAACTGCTGAAAAGTCTTTGGTCCAACCTTACCTTCCTCTCTTAAAGCTATTACATATTTTCTGTAATCCAAAAGAACGCCTCTTCAAAAATTAAAAAATAATTCAAAATCTCTATTTTATAAAGCTACGGACTTTTCCCCTTTTTTGGAAGGCGAATTCACAAAAGCAATTTTCATAGTATCTTGGTATCCTGTCTTGGTCAAGGTCAAAATAACCTGTCAAAAAAATATTGCAAACTGATAAGAAAAGGGAATTGAATTTTGGTTCCAAAAAAGGGACATAGACTCTTCAAACAATTTGAGATCTCCATATCTAATCTGAGACCATAAAAATCTCTTTTGCAGTAAGAAGATTTAATGTGTGAATCACATCATAAGCATATTCTTTGAAATCTGAAAGATACTCTTCTTTTATCGGTTCAACTGAGGGGACTTCAATCTTTAAAGGATTTACATACCTCCCGTTAACTTTACATCTGTACTCAAGATGAGGACCTGTTGCAACCCCGGTTTGCCCGACATATCCAATTAGTTGTTTCTGCTTAACCAGAACACCTCTTTTTACTCCCTTGGCAAACCTCGAAAGATGACCGTAAGATGTTACAAATCCTTTTGGGTGTTTTATCACGATGGTTCTGCCCAAGCCCTTTTCCCATCCGCAAAAGATCACTTTTCCATCACCAGCTGAGACAACAGGAGTTCCAATAGGTGCGGCATAATCTATCCCATAATGGGGCCGGTAGACCTTATAGATCGGATGAAGCCTCGAATATGAAAACCGGGAGCTTATCCTCCTGTAGTTCAGAGGAGAACGTAGGAGTGCTTTTTTCAAGCAAAAACCAGAGGGGTCGTAATATTCTTTTCTCCCATCCTTGTCCTGATGCAATATCGCTTGGTAAATCTTTCCAGATAAATTATATTCACTCACTAAAATATCACCATATCTAACAAACTCGGAATCTTTATAATATTCCTCGAAGAGCAATCTAAATTCATCTCCATCCCTTATCTCTGTTAAAAAATCTATGTGCCAGGCAAAAATGTCTGAAAATTTTAAAACAAGCTCTGGGTCTTTGCATTTACCTATCATCGATTCCCATAAAGAGCTACAGATTTTTCCGCTCAAACCTTTTACAACAGACCTCAACTCAACTGGCTTTTTCTCAGCAAAAAGCCTCCCATCCCTTTTTTCTATTATGTATTTTTGTTCCAATCCTCTGAAGTATTCAAAAAAAACAAAAGAATCGGCTTCGTCATAGAAAAAGACAAAAGAATCACCAGGAGCACACCTTTTTGGATCGAAGACCTCTTTTAATTTTTCAGATATAGTATAAACAATATTTTGCGGTCCCCCATTTTTTAAAAGCGAAAGATAAAGTGACTCGTTTTTTTTGATCTTGCCACTCAAAATGCAGGTGAGCTCTAAGGGTTTTTCTTCTGTGGTTGTTTTATCCTCCTTCTTTTTGTAAAAACTTAATTTGACCACTAACAATCCGACAAAAAAAAGGACCAGAAAATAAATGAAAGGCTTAAAGATAGGTTTAAATTTCAATCTTTTTTTCCTGTTTAGAAAATATCTGCAGAGAAAATATAAATTTCAGTTTCCTTATCCTTCCAGCAATTAGATTCCATTCCCGCTTTCAGGCAGGTCTGCTGTAAAAACGTCTCTTTGTCCCATCGGTAATCAGTGGCAACCTGGGGAAGTAAAAGTCCAGAATAAAAGCCCCCTTTCATATAAAGACCATGCTTTCCGATCTGAATCTTATCTATATCCTTGATTTTTTTCAAAGGTGTCAGAACCGATATCTCAATTTCTAAATCTTTTAATTCATCCTCAGTTACTGGAGGGAATCTCGGGTCTTTTAATGCGGCTGCCTCTGCCATCTCCTGAATGGTGATATACAAGGGTTTTATCGCTTCGATGTATCCGATGCAACCTCTCAGGTTTCCATGTTTTTCAATGGTGACAAAAGCTCCCCTTTTTTCTTTTAAGATCTCCGAATCGATCTTAAACTCAGGAACAGGTTCTCCTTTTACCTTGCATTCGATAGTCCTTTTAGCGATATCCTTCAAGATCTTTTTATCCCTCTCAGAAAGCCCTGAGTCCAGCCCGACTTTCTCTTTTTCTACCTTTTTCCCCTTTGGTTTGTTCCCGGAATTGAAAAAGACTGCTGACATATACCCTACAACACCGGAATGATCCCCGGTCACATCTCCTGAATTCGCATATTTCAAAACCAAAGACCTATCCGCACCTAAGGCTTTGGATGCCAGCATCGTAGCTATCATAGGTCCACCACCACAGGCTTCACATACACCTTTTGATAAATCATCGAAAAGTCCTTCTGGATCAAATGAGTTGACATGCTCCATCACTATCTTATCCAGTTTCACTGCAAAATCATAAGGGTGAAAATGTGAGAGGTCAGAGCTCGCCACAATAAGAGCATTTTTATCTTTTAGAACTTTGGCTAAAGCGTCTCCTAAGGCTTTACTCGATTCCCAGTCCTGATCACCCATCACCACAGGAACAAGTTTAAATTCTCCCAAGACTATTTGAAGAAAAGGAAGCTGAACTTCCAGAGAATGTTCATCTCTTGAGCCTCCAAACGTGTGTCCTTTTTCAGATAAAAATACATCTTTGTTTTGTTCAGCGATTTTTTTAGTTAATTTTTTATCAACCTCGATTTTGCCCAAAGGTGTCTGATAAATTGCTCCATTATAAACAGAAGACCCTGAAAAAGGTAAAGTATGGCTGGGTGCGATCACAACCACAACGTCGAATTTCAAACCTTCTAAAAGCTTATATCCATAAGCTGCTACCTGACCAGAATAAACATAGCCAGCATGAGGGGAGATCAAAGCAACGATTTCACCTGAAACATCTTGTTTTTTTACTCTATTAAAAAACTCAGCGATCATCTGGGAAAGTTGAACCGGATTTTGAGGATAAAAAGTCCCAGCAACCGCAGGTTTTCTTATCACCTCTGTTTGTTTACTTTCTTTTGCCATCTTTTTTTCCTCCGCTTTAGATTGAGGAGATGATTTACACTCCATTGATAAGAATATAAAAGAAATTAAAAAAACGATTAAAAGTTTTCTCATTTAGATCACCTTCTTTAATTATATTAATACGTTTTCAAAAGTTTCCCAACAGATTAAACAGATTAAATGATACCTCTGTTTAATCCCTTCATCTGTTGGGAATTCATCCCTTCATCTGTTGGGAATTCATCAAAGAACTCACAAAAGCTCCATAACTCCTTTCTCCCTCAAGCTCACATAACCATCTTCTCCTATTATCAGATGGTCTAAAACATATATCTCCATCATCTTTCCCACCTCTGTTATCTGCTGAGTTATTTTTATATCATCATCCGATGGCTCAGGGTCACCTGATGGATGATTATGAGCTAAAATTATCGCTGCTGCTCCGTATTCTATGGCTGGGCGAAATATCTCCCTGGGATGGACTATACTTAAATTTAAACTGCCGATTGATATGACCTCATCATGAATTAACCTGTTTCTTGTGTTGAGATAAAGTCCTCTGAAATGTTCCTTCTGAAGCTTTTTCATATCTGAAAGGTGCTTATAAACATCCTCTGGGTCTTTTATAGTTGGGATTCTTCCTTTATCCTCCAAGAAAAATCTTTTTCCTAATTCAAAAACAGCGATTATCTGACAGGCTTTAACTTGTGGAATACCCAGAGTCTGCATTAACCTACCCACATTTTTCTCATAAGCGATAGCTTTTGACCCATAGTCTTTTATTATCATCCGGGAAAGCTCCAAAACATTTAAGCCCTTGTATCCAGTGTTTAAAATGATAGATAAAAGCTCGAAGTTTTTTAAAACATCCGGACCATACTTGATAAGCTTCTCCCTCGGCTTTTGCTCCGCCTCTAGCTCCTTTAGTCTTATTCGGTAATCCTCAGGCATAACTGATGATTCCTTTTCCCTAAAGTATAAATTTGAAGATTTAAAGTCAAGGAAATTGAAAAAATCTTATGAAAATTGGAGTGTAAAGCTTTAGCTTTACTTTTAATGCAAAACAAAAAAGTGGGATAAACCTACCGCTATTTGGAGTGCAATCCCGCTAAGAGCGGGATCGCACTCCGATGTATTACTCAGTTTCTCTGTGCTGTCGGGAGTTTCCTCCCGGCAGGGATGGGTCTCAGGAGGTAATCCCTGACACCATCTGTAAGTGCTTATCTAACAAAATAAACCTAATATGTAGGGAGACCCTCGCCTGCCCGGCCAGGGTGGTCTTCCGTTGGTGGTTGGGAGGGGACAAGCCCCTCCCCTACAGAAAAAATTACATTATTTAGTTGGAATGGCACTATTGCCTATAAGTCTCCACCGACTCCAAGGTGAAGAGAATCCAGAAAAAGTCAAATCTATAGGATGATGTCTTTGAGTGTAAAGTCCCACCTAAGGCGGGATCTACGACTTCAGCTTTACTTTACTATAAGCAAACACAAAGTGTATTATCAACCTACATCGGTAACAGAATTATCAACTAACATGGGTAACACCTTTAGGCATGTTATATTTTCCCGCCAAAGGCGGGATGCTTTTTAGCTTCGGGAATTCCTATTCCCGAAGCATCCAAAAATTAATTTCAACCTCACTATCCAACTATTCTATTCCTGCAGCTATTTTTTTATTAATTTCTTTGGCAGAGTTGTTTGCATCGACCATTCCCCAAATCCAGAGGATAGGAGTAGTAATGAAACCAACTATAACAAAAATTAATGCCAGCGATATCACATAAAGGATAATAAAAAGAATCCCTTTACTTATCTGCCCATTGTAGATTTGACCAAGTCCCATAAAGAAGAAGGATAGAACAGTTGCAATTCCTGGATTTTTATAGATTTTCGGGGGTTGAGTGGTGGGGCTTTCATTGGACATACAGCCTCCTTGATTTAAGTTAAATAAATTTACTCAAGTTTTTCCAGATCCATTTAAAGTCTTACCTGCACCACTTCTTAAACAGATTAAACCCCTGTTTGTAAAAATAAATAAGCACAAGTTTTATCCACCTATCTTACTGCACTCAAGTTTATTTTTTATTTTACACTGTTGTATAAGCTTGTCTTCCCACCACCGCCTGTGCTGCAGCCAAGCGGGCAATTGGAATCCTATAAGGGGAACAGCTCACATAATCTAATCCTATCTCATGGCAGAAGATCACCGATTCCGGGTCACCGCCATGCTCCCCGCAGATTCCGATCTTCAGATCAGGTCTTTTTGACCTTCCTTTTTTGACCCCCATCGCAATTATCTGTCCTACCCCTTTCTGGTCGATTGATACAAAGGGATCAAAGGGTAATATACCGTGCTCAATATAATACCTTATGAATTTCCCAGCATCATCTCTCGAATAGCCGTAGACCATCTGGGTCATATCGTTTGTGCCAAAGGAGAAGAACTCAGCCTCAGAAGCTATCTCGTCAGCGGTCAATGAAGCTCTCGGGATCTCGATCATGGTGCCAACCAAGTATTTTATCCTCACCTTATATTTTTTCATTGTCTCCTCTGCTACCCTGACTACAATCTCTTTTTGATTTTTGAACTCCTCCAAAGTTCCAACCAAGGGAATCATCACCTCAGGGACAACCACCTTTTTCTGTTTAGCCAGCTCACAGGCAGCCTCAAATATCGCCTTTGCCTGCATCTCAGTCATCTCAGGATAGACAATCCCCAATCTACATCCTCGGTGACCTAACATCGGATTGAACTCAGATAGCTCCTCCACCCTTGCTAAAAGACTCTCTTTTTCCTTTATCTTTTCCGGTTCCTCATTTTTTGCTTTAAGTTCAGCTATCTCAACTAATAAATCCTCTTTTTTTGGCAAAAATTCATGCAGAGGAGGGTCTAAGGTCCTGATTGTCACTGGGAAGCCCTTCATCACCTCGAAAAGACCTTTGAAATCAGATTTCTGGAAAGGCAAAAGCTTATTAAGTGCGGCTTCCCTCTCCTCTTTTGTTTTGGCTAAAATCATCTCTCTGACAATGGGGAGTCTATCCTTGGCAAAAAACATATGCTCGGTGCGACACAAACCTATTCCTTCAGCCCCAAATTTTATCGCCTGCTCAGCATCCTTGGGAATATCCGCATTTGCTCTTACCCCAAGCTTTCTTATCTGGTCAGTCCACTCCATGAACTCGCCAAATTCACCGGTCAAAGCAGGCTGAATAGTGGATGCGATTCCTAAGATCACCTCTCCTGTGGTTCCGTTTATGGAGATGTTGTCTTTTTCTCTTAGTATATATCCTTTAACAGTAAAAACTTTTCTTTCCTCGTTTACTCTTATTTCCTCACATCCGACAATGCATGGTATTCCCATTCCTCTGGCCACAACTGCTGCATGGGAGGTCATTCCACCGCGGGCAGTTAAAATCCCAACAGCCACTGCCATTCCACTAATGTCATCAGGATTAGTCTCTTTTCTCACTAAAATGACATTCTCTTCTGAATTCGCCAATTTGACTGCATCCTCAGCTGAGAAAACGATTTTTCCTGAAGCGGCTCCCGGAGATGCTGCTAACCCTTGTGCAATAATTTCCACTTTGGCATCTGGATCAATAATCGGGTGTAAAAGCTGATCGAGTTGGGATGGCTCTATTCTTCTTATTGCCTCCTGTTTGGAGATAAGTTTCTCTTTTACCATGTCAACCGCAATCTTCACCGCGGCATGGGCAGTCCTTTTGCCTGTTCGGGTCTGAAGCATATAAAGTTTTCCCTCTTGAACTGTAAACTCAAAATCCTGAATATCCTTGTAATGTCTTTCTAACTTTTTGGTTATGAACAAGAGCTTTTTAAAAAGATCGGTTCTTTCCTTTTCCAGCTTTTCTATCTGTTTAGGAGTCCTTATTCCTGCCACCACATCCTCGCCTTGAGCATTATCAAGATATTCACCGAAAAGCTTTTTCTCACCGGTGGATGGGTTACGGGTGAAGCCAACCCCGGTTAAGCTATTTTCGCCCATGTTTCCAAAAACCATAGTCTGAATGTTGACAGCTGTTCCTAAATTTGATGGGATCTGGTTGAGCTTTCTATAATGGATAGCTCTCGGATTGTTCCAGGATTTAAAAACCGCCTCTATCGCCATCTCGAGCTGAACAAATGGGTCTTGAGGAAAATCCTCCCCGGACTTAGATTTTATTTTCCTTTTAAATTTGGAGATTATGTCTTTTAAGTCCTCCACCAGAAGAGAGGCATCCATTTTTATCCGGTGTTCCTCCTTTTTTTTCTCTATTATCTTTTCAAACTCAGATTTATCAATTCCCAACACAACATTTCCGAACATCTGGATAAAGCGTCTGTAGGAATCGTATGCGAATCTATCATTTTTGGTTTTCTGAATCAGCCCTTCTGTTGTCTTCTCATTCAGACCCAAATTGAGAATAGTGTCCATCATCCCGGGCATAGAGAATTTAGCTCCTGATCTAACAGAGACCAACAATGGGTTTTTAGTATCACCAAATTTCGCCCTAACCAATTTTTCCACTTTTTTGAGATTTTCCGCAATCTCTTTATTTAATTTCTGGGGCAGGCTCATGTCGTTTTTATAAAAAAGATTACAGACCTCGGTTGAGATAGTAAATCCTGGTGGAACAGGCACTCCGATATTGGTCATCTCAGCCAGACCAGCGCCCTTTCCTCCTAAAAGGTCTTTTAACTTTTCTCCTCCCTGTGCTTTTCCTCCACCAAAAAAGTAGATGTGCTTTCTTTTCTCAGAGATAGTTTTTACCTTTTTTGTTTTTCTCTTTTTTCTGACTTTAGCCTTTTTAACTTTTGGCATCTTATATCCTCCAGATTAACTTCTTAAGAATTTATAAATATAAGCAATTTTATTAAAAATCAAGGATATTTTTAAAAAAACAAAAGTTTTCCAGATAGAATTGGAGTGTCAAGCCCCGCATAAGCGGGATCTACGACTTTAGCTTGACTTGCCTATCTCAGTTAGAGTTCAGAAGTTGAAGATTTTTATTGTCATTTCATTAATATGTACCATTGAACTTTGAACCGTTTAACTTATTTTAGCTTAGCAACTTAGCCTCAACACCATTTAGATTTAACTGATAAATTACATTTCTTAAAAAAGTTCCCTTTCTCCAGAGTACTTGTAATACAAAGACTTATCCTTTAATATGAGCAACAACAAGTTGTTGCACTCCAAAAAGGGTTTTTAAATCCTCTTGCGGAACAGGGGCTTTGTTCGTATATTTTGAATTGACTTTTAAAATTTAAAAAAATGTTCAAAGAAGCGATAAGAATAAAGGGCGCAAGAGAGCATAATCTTAAAAATATTAATATAGAGATACCCAGGGAAAAGCTTGTGGTTATAACAGGTCTTTCCGGCTCTGGTAAATCCTCCTTAGCTTTTGACACCATCTACGCTGAGGGACAGAGGAGGTATGTGGAATCCCTTTCTGCTTATGCTCGTCAATTCTTAGGTATGATGGAAAAGCCCGATGTCGATTTTATCGAAGGGCTTTCGCCTGCTATCTCAATTGAACAGAGGAGTGCAGCTAAAAATCCAAGGTCAACAGTAGGGACGATTACCGAGATATATGATTATCTGAGATTGCTTTTCGCCAGAGTGGGTGTTCCCTATTGTTACAGGTGCGGAAGAAGAATCTCACAGCAGACCACAGAGCAGATCGTGGACTCTGTTATGTCTCTTCCGCAGGGGACTAAAATCCAAATACTTGCACCTCTGGTCAGAGGGAGGAAAGGGGAGTATCGTGAGCTTTTCGAGGAGGTTAGAAAGGAAGGATATGTAAGGGTTCGAGTTGATCGAAGGATAACAGAGCTCGATTCCGATATTAAACTCGATAAGAACAAAAAGCATAATATAGAAGTGGTTGTGGATAGACTTCTGGTTTCTGATAAGATAAAAAAAAGGCTTGCAGACTCTCTGGAAACAGCTCTTAAGTTGGGCTCAGGAATAGTGTTAATCGATGTTATGGAAAAAGAGGAGCTTTTGTTCTCTGAGCATTATGCCTGTGTTTTCTGCAATATCTCCTATGATGAGCTTACCCCACGGATGTTTTCATTTAACAGCCCTTATGGAGCCTGTCCTACCTGTGCAGGTCTGGGGACTAAGATGGATATCGACCCGGATTTGGTTATTCCAGAGCCTAAGTTGACCATAGCACAGGGAGCTTTAGCGCCCTGGGGAATACCCTTTGGCTCCTGGTATGAGCATAAACTTGATGCTTTAGCCCAACATTATGGGTTCGATTTTTATACCCCGTTTCAGAGACTACCGGAAAAAGTAAAAGAGGTTTTGTTATACGGCTCCGGTAAGGAGGAGGTGAAGTTCGAATGGGAATACGAAAATAGAAAAGGTGGTGGAGAATATTGGGATAAATTTGAGGGAATCATTCCTCATCTCGAAAGGAGATATAAAGAGACGGAATCTGAGGGAGTTAGGGAGTGGATAGAGAAATATATGAGGATAAGACCCTGCCCTGAATGTGATGGAGCGAGACTGAAAAAAGAAAGCCTCTCAGTTAAAGTTGGCAGGTTTTCCATTAACGAGATAACCTCCTTATCAATCAAACAGGCAAAGAAGTTCTTTTACGATTTAAAACTTTCTAAAAGGGAACAGTATATAGCCAAACAGATACTAAAGGAGATAAATCAGAGATTAGGTTTTTTAATCGATGTTGGTCTGGATTATTTGACTCTGGATAGGTCAGCAAGCACCCTATCAGGAGGAGAGGCGCAGAGGATAAGGCTTGCCACCCAGATCGGGTCAAGATTGGTCGGGGTTTTATATATTTTGGATGAGCCCTCAGTTGGTCTACATCAGAGGGATAACAGAAGATTGCTTAATACGCTTATGGAGTTAAGGGATTTAGGCAACACTGTTTTGGTGATTGAACATGACCGGGAGACTATTCAATCAGCTGATTATGTGATCGATTTAGGACCAGGAGCAGGAAATGATGGTGGATGGGTGGTGGCTAAAGGAACTCCCGCAGAGATTAAAAAGAGCAGAAAATCCTTGACCGGAAAATACCTTTCCAGAAGGCTGTCCATTCCTGTTCCAGAGCAAAGAAGAGAGGATAACGGGGATTTTATTTCTATTGTAGGCGCAGCAGGGAACAATCTGAAAAGTATCAAAGTCGACATTCCTTTAGGACTTTTCACCTGCATAACCGGGGTGTCAGGTTCGGGCAAATCAACTCTTATAAATGAGACCTTATATCGGGTTTTGGCTAATCATTTTTATAATCATAAGACCTCTCCTCTTCTCTATGAGAAGGTAATAGGTCTGGACAGAATCGATAAGGTGATAAATATCGACCAATCCCCGATCGGAAGGACTCCCAGGTCAAATCCTGCAACCTATACTGGTGTGTTCACCCATATCAGGGAGCTTTTTGCTCAGATTCCTGAGGCTAAGGTGAGGGGATACAGAGCTGGAAGATTTTCATTCAATGTCAGGGGCGGAAGGTGCGAGGCTTGCGAAGGGGATGGGATAATAAAGATCGAGATGCATTTTTTGCCGGATGTTTATGTTCCCTGTGAAGTTTGTAAAGGCAAAAGATATAATAGAGAGACTTTGGAGATCAGATATAAAGGTAAAAACATTTCCGATGTTTTAGAGTTGAGCGTGGATGAAGCTTACAGGTTTTTTGCGAATATTCCCAAGATAAAAAGGAAACTTCAGACCTTAGTTGACGTTGGTTTAGGATATATAAAGTTAGGTCAGCCAGCAACCACCTTATCAGGTGGTGAAGCTCAGAGAGTCAAGCTATCAACAGAGCTTTCCAAAGTTGCTACTGGAAAAACATTTTATATCTTAGATGAGCCAACCACCGGTCTTCATTTCGAGGATATAAAGATGCTTTTGAAGGTTTTGAACCGATTAGTTGAAAAGGGGAACACTGTTTTAGTTATAGAGCATAACATCGATGTTATAAAATCAGCTGATCATATAATCGATTTAGGTCCTGAGGGAGGGGATGATGGAGGTGAGGTAGTTACCTCTGGAACACCAGAGGAAGTTGCATCTAATTCAAAATCTTATACCGGGCAGGTTTTGAAAAGGGAGTTGGGGTTTTGTAAGACTTTGAAATAATGCTTTTGGGGAGAAGTTTTCTCTGTTGTTGCCGAATTTGTAATTCGGCAAGATGAGGACTTTGTTATAAATGCAGCCGCAACATAAAAATCTTATACCGGGCGGGTTTTGAAAAAGGAGCTGGGGTTTGGGGGTAGGGGGAGATGAGAAAATCAAATAGTTTGACTTAACAGTAGGTCCATCAGAACCTATCAAATCTGAAATAAAATCTTAAAGCCAAAATATAAAAATGTTGGATTATTTTTGTCATATGATTGTTGACATTCGAGTGAGGATGTAGGTTAGCCTATTTTACACCTCCATTACAGAATTGAGGTTACTATTGGTTGGAATGGATCCAATTGGATACTTCTTCCGACATACCAATCCACGCTGAAGGGGCAGTTACAGTACCTACAAATAATTTATCATTTCGATCCAGAACCTGGCTCAGATAATTTCGCACTTGGACAGGCGTAGAATCGGTATAGATCAAGTACGATGAGCCACCTATTCGCGCCCAACCCGGATAAGTCTTTATCTTCTTTAATAGGACATGGTAGTTTTTTCCGGGCTCGTTTAAGTCATAGGTTATTATTAGCACTCGCATAATTTGTTCTACCTACAGCTTATTCATGTTTTTGGCGATTATTGTAACCAATCTTATGCAATACTCTGCGTCTTTCTTTGTCACGAGTTTTTCTTTTGGGGGATTTTGATTTAGGTCATAGTCACCTCTGTGTGCAATTACATGTCTTCGTTTAGTAAACCTATCTAAATCAGTTCGTAAAGTATCTTCATTAAATTTAGCAGAAATTGCAACTTCATGAAATATGTCATCGTAACCTACCATCTTCATATAGTCTGTTATTATCTTCGTTCCTTGGAAGGATCTGTTTTCAAAATCATTTTGAAATGCTTTCTCTACACGATCCAGGAGATCATCTTTTCTCGCAGATTCAAGAAGTCCGTCATCTTTCAAAAATTTTTTTATCTGGTTGGTCAAAGAGTCAGGAAGGGATGCAGACTTTTTTGCTAATAATTCTCGGATTTTAGCGATTACAAACGTTCGAACAAAAGCATCAAGAGCAGACACTGCCAAAACGATTGCAGCGCGGTGAGCATCAGCCAGATATTTTTCAGGTTTTGATTTTTTGCCGTGAGCTGCTTTGTGAAGTTTAATAAGGTTCTTGGCTCGTTCAATGCAAAGCGAGAAGATGTCATACGATGTGAGCTTCGCAGCAGCTTCAGTGACTGGTTGACTAGTTTTTGTCTCTCCCTGTGAGGGAACGACGCGTCCCGTGGGTTTAGCGCCTCGCCCTTTAGCCTCGGTGATTGTGCGTTTATTCCGTCGCTTTTGTTCTTTCCGCGTTTTCATGGTATCCTATGCCTTGGTAGTTTATCGGGATTTACCTCTGCACCTAACCATCGATTGCGAAGAATACATTCTTCCTATTCGCTGATCCTGCTCTTTTTACAGAACTTCATTTAGGAGCAACGTTAATCTCTAAATTAACACAAAATACTCCTTTTGCCTAAACCTGTCAAGCTTTTTTTACCCCATTTTTCTTATAAAATAGTTATACCCAGCCGCCTCTTTTGAAGCTGTAGCGCGAATTTATTTGTGCTTTTTGCACGGATAGAACCCGTGCCTGCAAACTTTAGCGTCTGGGCGGAGTTTCTAACTATCCCTTTCAACAGGAATCGGTTGGAACCTTTGATCTATCGGTCGAATAGTCTTTGCCCTCAAATCCACCTGCCTTCGGGTTTTCTGAAGCTTCTGGATGTCTACATCTAAGGATTTGACTTCCTTCTGGGTCTTTTTTGACAGTTCAGCAAATTCAGTTCGCTTGTCAGGTTGGACCGCCTGGTTCTGAGCTAATGCCTCATACTCGGCTTGGAGCCTCTCAAAGTCTGCCCTAAGTGCTTTTGCCCTTTCCTCTGCTTCAGCTAAGTTCTCCGTTAAAGCAGAGTTTTGTGCCTCGATCTCTTTGGCTGCGAACTCAATCTCTAAAAGTTTTATCCTGCTGTCCAGGTTCAGTATGTCAAGTTTCCTGCTGAGTACCGGTTTAAACTGAGTGGTGATCCAGGCGGTTATAAGAATTGCGGTGACAATACCGCCCACTAACCACTTTGCTAAAACCGTGGGTGAGCACCACCTCTGACCAAGCCTTTTTTCCACTTCTTTGGCTTCAAGGTCTAATTTCTTCTTTTCAGCCTCATTTTTAGCAATCTCGGATTCGAGCTTTCTTTTATCCCCTTCGGATAATGGCTGGTTTTGTTGGTTCATATCTACCTCCTGTTAGTTTTAATTTTTTATTTTACAATTTCAAGCTGATTCTGGCTAATCCAAGAATAAAGCTGCACATTCCCCTATCTAACCCTTTTTACAAAGTATGATTTAAAGCAATTTTAATCTCCTATTATACAGAAAATACTTCCCCTTCCCAAGCCTGTCAAGCTTTTTCTACTGAATTTTTGGCACAGAAGAATCCCCTTGAACTGCCTGATTCGGAGTTATGAATTAAAAGATATTTGTGTTGGTTTGGATGAAACCCGTTCACACAAACTTATATGAGATATGGCGGGGTTTTATCCCCGCCACATAAAGTCCCGAGGTTAAGGAAATCCTCGGGTAGACCAACGATATATTTTAGGATTTTAGTTTCTCTAAATTATATCTTCTCGACGTTTTTTGCCTGAGGTCCTTTTTGTCCCTGTCCTTCCTCGAAGCTAACTCTGTCACCTTCTTGAAGGGTTTTGTATCCTT
>JAUWYR010000068.1 GCA_030615745.1 Candidatus Zixiibacteriota bacterium
TTATAGTTTTGGAATATTGCGAGGGTCAGACTTTGAAGCGGATAATTGAAAAAGAGACCCTCTCGGTAAAAAAAGTTTTAGATATTGGGATTCAGGTATGTGAAGGATTGACCGCAGCACAAAAAAAAGAAATAGTCCATAGAGATATAAAATCAGATAACATAATGGTCACCAAAGAGTGGCAAGTTAAGATAATGGACTTCGGTCTGGCAAAGCTAAAGGGAGCCACTAAGCTGACAAAGACTCGCTCGACCTTAGGCACTGCCGCGTATATGTCACCTGAGCAAGCTTCTGGTGAGGAAGTGGATACCAGATCAGATATTTTCTCTTTTGGAGTTGTTCTGTATGAGCTTTTGACCGGACGATTGCCTTTTGAGGGAGAACATCAGGCTGCAATAATCTATTCGATCATAAATGAAGAACCCCAGGCAATAACTCGTTTTAACAACCAAGTTTCTGCCAAGTTAGAGGATATGGTTTTCAAGGCATTGGCAAAGGAGAAAGAAGAAAGGTATCAGCATATAGATGATTTATTGGCAGATTTGAGGCGTGAGAAGAAAAGTTTGGAATACGTGAAGACCGCCCAGATTCCTTTAGAAGCTGTGCCACCCAAGCCTAAAAAGAAACTTCTTCCCTTTATAGTTCCAGCCTCAATCGTTTTTATCATTGTTTTACTTTTCTTAATTCTCAAGCCTTTCAAATTTGAGATAGTTCCGGAAAAAGGGGCAATAGCTAAAGAGAACTCTTTAGCTATTATGTATTTTGAAAATATGGTGGACAGAGAAGATACTGAAAGGCTGGGTGAGATAGTAACTAATCTGTTGATAACAGATCTTTCCGAATCTCAATATATGCGTGTGGTCTCCAGCCAGAGACTTTATGATATTCTGAAGTTGCTTGGAAAAGAAGGAGCCAAGGTTATAGACAGAAGTGTTGCATCAGAGGTGGCAACTAAAGCTAACGCCAAATGGATGCTTTTGGGCAGTATCCTAAAGGTTGAGCCGCAAATAATTCTCACGGCACAGCTCGTAGAAGTTGCTACCGGCAATGCGATAGCTTCGCAACGAATTGAAGGTGATGTGGGCGAAGAGATATTTTCGTTGGTTGACAAGCTAACCGTGGAAATCAAGAACGACCTTTCATTGCCAGCCGCAGCGCAAGAGGAACCAGACCGGTCGGTGGCAGATGTCACTACCCATTCACCGGAAGCATATCGTTACTATCTGGAGGGTGTTGATTATCAGTATAAATATTATTTCACAGAGGCTGAGAAAAGCTTCAGGAAGGCTCTGGAGTTTGATTCCACCTTTGCTATGGCATATTACCGGTTGGCTGCCAGTACATGGGATGAAAAATTACTAGCCAAAGCAGTGGAATATTCAGACAATGTCAGCCAGAAGGAAAAACATTATATAAAAAGTCTGGAGGCAAATATATCAGGGAATGAAACTGAATATATTAAAGAGCTACACAAGATAATAGAACGCTATCCCGACGAGAAAGAGGCATTTTATGAGTTAGGGAGCTATTATTATTACAGACTGCGACAGTTTGAGGAAGCCGTTCGCTACTTTAACAAGGCCATTGAGATAGACCCTCTCTATAAGTTAGCATACAACCTGCTTGCCTATGTCTACAATGAAATGGGCGATTTTGAGAAATCCATCTGGGCTATAAATAAATATATATCCTTGGCACCGGATGAACCCAATCCCT
Source organism: Candidatus Zixiibacteriota bacterium (assembly GCA_030615745.1). Lineage (GTDB taxonomy): Bacteria > Zixibacteria > MSB-5A5 > MSB-5A5 > SM23-73-2 > SM23-73-2. The sequence continues at coordinate 1,717 of JAUWYR010000068.1, forward strand.
ACGATTCGAGAGGAGAGTTACATGGCTTGAATGGTGAGTTAGATCAGGCGATTGCATCTTACGAGAAAGCTTTAGAGATCAAACCGGACTTCTACATGTCCTTGCCGAGCCTGGGGCATATGTATCTTTTTAAGAGAGAGTATGCCAAAGCTGAAAGCTGTTACCAAGAACTTGCTTCCAACCCTGATAAATATACCAGAGTTTGGGGAAGGCATTATCTGGCTTATATCCCTGCTTATCAGGGTAAGTTCAACCAAGCGCTTGAGGTTCTGGACAGGGGCATTGCCGCCGATATAATGGAGCAGGTTGAATGGGGGCAGACAACTAAACTTCTCTTGAAGTCAATTGTCTACAGGGAGAAAGATCTGGATTCGGCTATAAAGGAACTTGAAAAATGCATTGAACTTATCCATAGGCTTAGCCCGGATGATAAGTTCTCTCATCGGCATTATTATGTTCTCCTTTTGGCAGAGAACAAAGATTTTGAAAAGGCTGCACAGGTGGCAAAAGATTTGAAGAAATATATTGAAGAAAAGGATCAGACTTTGATGTGGGCTTACTGGTATGCCGTTGGATGTATTGAGTTATCAAAAGGTAACCTGGAAGCATCAGTGACTAATTTTGAGAAATTAGTTGAAGAGTTCCCGGCTTTTTATACACAGTTTATGCTTGCTAAAGCCTACCTGGAGTCGGACAGACTGGGTGAGGCGGTGCCTGTGTTTGAGAAGGCACTTTCAAGATATGATAGTATTAGGGCATTCAATGCGATTCGGGCGGTTAAAGCTTATTATCTTTTGGGGTTAGCCTACGAGAAATCGGGCTGGACCAAGAAAGCGATTGAGCAATATGAGGAATTTCTTGAAATCTGGAAAGATGCTGATCCGGAAATACCGGAGGTTGAGGATGCGAAGGAGAGGCTAGAAAAATTGAAAATTAAAAATTAAAAGTTAAAAATTAAAAAATAAAGAGAAAAGAGTTAAAAGTAAGCAGTAAACAGTAGGCAGGTATGATTGGTAAGAAGATTTCTTATTATAAGTTCCCAAGAGGGAAAAAGAAAGCAACTACTCCTGAGGAAATTTGTTGTATTTCGTTTAACCTTATGTAGCACAGCAAATTAAACAAGTGGGGTTTTTATGATTAAAAACTTCCTGATTTTTTTTATGATTTTAACAGTAGCCTTTTTCTTCTGTGCCAAACAAAGCCCGAAAGAGCATTTTAAAAAGGGAACCACTCTTTACGCTGAGGGGAGGTATGATGAGGCGATAGCTGAGTATCAAAAGGCTATAGAGGCTGATTCTACCTACCTTAAAGCCTATATCAATTTGGGCGCAATCTATTTTAAAAAAAAGATGTATGAGGAGGCTTCTTCTCAGTTTGAAACTGTTCTGAGATATCAACCTTATCACATGAAAGCGCACTATAATTTAGGCTTGATTCAACTCGAGCTCGGTAAAAAGGATGAGGCAAAAAAACATTATGAATATCTGAAAAGCGTGAGATCTAATTTAGCGGATCACCTCTGGGATAGAATCCAAAAAAAATAAAAAAGGGGTTTTCGTGGAAAAACCATATCAAAAGAAAAATTTGAGCTTTCTTTTTCCACTATTAATTCTGGCTTTTATCCTTTATATAATCTTGACCAGAATGCCATCTGAAAAATACCCAGATAAAAAGGAATTTATATATTATTCTTTTGAGGATTTTAACACCTTAATCGGATCGAATGACAAGCTCACTTTATCCCAGGTGCAGAGTCTTTTTAACAGTTATAAAGGAAAATATGTTAACTGGGTGGGTGAGATTGAAAAGATTAAAAAGAACACTTCTGGAGATTTGGTCATCTATTTTAAGCATTTTCCAAAAGCAAAAGAATACGATGTTAGAGTTGTTTTAGCTGAATCAAACAAAGATAAAGTCGAAAAAATTAAAAAAGGGTATTTAATCCCTTATTCAGGTAGATTGGAAAGCTACAATCTTGTGCAAGGATATCTTTTGGTTGATGGGGATATAGACAATTAGCCTACTGCTCCAGTAATAAACAAAATGTAACTTTTTTGTGCTCCGGCTGGATGTTATCATCCAGCCGGACGGGGAATACAAGCGCATTAAATGCTTCTATATTGTCATTGCGAGGCGAAGACGAAGCAATGACACTCCAATTATTGCATTTGTATTAGGCTATTATCTGGCTTTCTTTTAATCTTTCGGTCATTTTCTGCACATGAGTTCCTGACCAAAAGATTTTTTCACATTTCGAGCAAAAGACAAAGTTTTCTTGAGTTTCATAAACATAGGGAGGGGCTTTATCTTTGATTTTCTCTTTCTCTATTGAATTTAATGGAGTGTTACACACAAGACATCTGGTGAAAAGTTTTTCTTCGGATGTTTCTAAATTGAATTCTTTTTTTACCTGTTTTAACTGCTCCAAGGGCTTATCAGATTCGATTAAAAGATATTTAGATGCAACCTTTAGCTCAACTAATTTTGTGTCTCGGGTTAAAATCACCCTATCCTCATTTAAAGCTTTTGACAAAAGCTGGCTGTCAGATATGGTCCGAGAAAATAGAGTATCATATCCCAAAGTCCTGAGCCACTTAGCTAATTTGCCTAAGTTGTCGTCGCAGATAAATTTCATACTATAATCTGCTATTTTTCTTTTTGAAAACAAAATAAAATATTTTGTTGATTTAAACAACAAAAAATTTATATTCAAAGGACAGGTATAGGTAGATGGTATCCACTTTTGTTCCGTTTTTTATAGGTGGAGTCAAGTAGTATTTCAAGTCTTATTGGTGGAAGATTGAGTATTTCTTGATCTATGTTTCGGAATCTCTCTTTCAATATCTCAACCGGAG
>JAUWYR010000038.1 GCA_030615745.1 Candidatus Zixiibacteriota bacterium
GAATCTGTTTCTAAATTTCTTAGAAGTCTCCATCCCACCTCCTTTAAGGTCTTTTCATCTTTAATCCTTTTCCCTGCTACAAAGCTTGCCTCATGATGGTTCGGGGTGATAACGGTTACTTTTTTATAGTTCATGAAATGGGTCTCTTTTGGATCAACACCTATGAAAATATTGTTTTTTCGAGCTAAATTTATCACCTCGGTTAAAAGATTAAAAGTTATAACACCCTTCCCATAATCTGAGATGATTATTCCACTCAATTCTTTTCCTCTGGATCCTTCGGATATATATTTTTTAATGAAGTCAAAAATGTGAACTTGTGTTTTTTCAGGTATCTCAAAAGTATCTTCCCTGTCCGCTCTTACAACCTGCTGTTGCTGGGCAATGATTCTGGTCTTGGTAGTGGTTTTTCTCTTTTCGACTGAAATTATTCCATCAGTTGGAATTTTTTGTCTTTTAAGCTCCAGTTTCAATTTTTCACCATTTGCGTCATTGCCGACCACCCCGACTAAAATAGGTATATCACTTAAAGCAGAGATATTTAAAGCAACATTCCCTGCTCCACCCAATTTGAAACTTTCCTCAAAAATTTCCACAACTGGAACCGGTGCCTCAGGTGAGATCCTTGATACATTACCCCACATATACTCATCCAGCATAATATCACCTAAAATCAATATCTTGTTAGACCCCAAGTTTGAGAAAATCTTTTCAAATCTATCCTCTCTTATCCTCTCCATTTTCTTTTCTCTTGATCTCCGAAAAAAGCTTCGATAATAATTAAAAGAAGCTTGACATTGATATTTAATATATTAAAATGATTTTTTAGTGCAAGCTTTATTTATCCGATGGATTCATAGAAAAAGAAACATTTTTATAAAAAGGAGAAAAGAGATGGAAATGAAAAAGCCACAGATGAAGGTGGAGTTGCCTGAAAAGGAGTCAGAGGGTATATATTCTAATTTAGCTTTTATAACTCATTCACCCTCTGAGATAGTAATAGACTTTGCACGGATGATGCCCGGAGTTCCAAAGGCAAAAGTTTATGCAAGGATCGTGATGACCCCTTCCCATGCTAAGATGCTTTTGAACGCTTTAGATGAAAATCTGAAAAAATTTGAGAACCAGTTCGGTCCCATAAAAATTTACGGTAAACAAGAAAAAGGTGGAATTGGGTTTCAACCTGCTAAGGAATGAGCTTTTAGGTCGAATTCACAACGCTTTTATCGATAAAGGAGATTGATTATGAAAAAAAATACAAAAGGAAGCTTTGCACTGGTTTTGCATTCACACCTCCCTTATGTTATTGCACATGGAAGATGGCCTCATGGAATGGATTGGCTCAACGAGGCAACAAGTGAAACTTATATTCCATTGCTTAATATACTTTATGAACTCTTAGATGAAGGGTATTCTCCGAAGCTCACCATTGCAATATCTCCGGTATTGACAGAACAGTTAGCTGACCCATCTTTCAAAGAGGAGCTAATAATTTATCTTGATCAAAAGGTCGAGGCTGCTCAAAAAAATATTGAGGAGTTCAAAAGACATTCGAGAAAAAATCTTTTAAACCTTGCTTATATGTGGAGAGACCATTATCAGAAGATAAAAAAGGATTTCGAGTCCAAATATCAAAAAGATTTGATTGGAGCCTTCAAATATCTTCAGGAGGATGGTCATATTGAGATAATGACCTGTGCAGCAACCCATGGGTATCTTCCACTCCTTTCACAGGACACATCGGTTCAGGCACAGATAAAACTTGCTGTTTTAAACTACAAGAAATTTTTTGGAAAAAATCCAAAAGGAATGTGGTTACCTGAATGCGCTTACAGGCCAGGGTATAAATGGGTGCCTCCAGTTGGATCCAAGAAAAATGAATATTTAAGAAAAGGTATTGAGGAGTTTTTATCTGAAAATGGAATTGACTATTTTATAATAGATAACGCACTTTTAAGGGGTGGAAAAGCGATTGGTGTATATATTGATAGATTCGAGGCATTAAAACATCTGTGGGGGCAATTTGAGAAAGAATATCAGCCAAGGGAGGAGGAGATTGATAAGACACCCAGGGAGGTTTATCTGGTGAGCTCAGGCCAGGGCAAAAAGCCTGTAGCAGTCTTCACCCGTGACCCTGATACCGGGCTTCAGGTCTGGAGCGGAGATTGGGGCTATCCCGGGGATGGAAATTATTTAGATTTTCATAAAAAGCATTTTCCGGGTGGTCATAGATATTGGAAAGTAACCTCACCTAAATCTGATCTGGCTGATAAGATGGAATATTATCCAAAAGATGCACAGGCAAGAATTCCTGAGAACGCAGGACATTTCAAGGAACTGATCAAAAGGCTTTTGAGAGATTATAATAAAAAGACAAATAAAAAAGGGATAGTGTGTGCACCTTATGACTGTGAGCTTTTCGGGCACTGGTGGTTTGAGGGACCTCAATTCCTTAAATTAGTTTTAAAGTGGGTCGCAGATGACCCTGAGATAGAATTGACCACCTGCAGCCAATTTTTGAACGAAACAAAACCCACTCAGGTGATATCTATCCCCGAAGGGTCCTGGGGGGAGGGAGGATATCATTATATCTGGCTTAACCAGTGGACCGAATGGAGCTGGAAACATATCTATGCTGATGAAAAAAGGATGCAAAAATTAGCAAAAGAGTTTGGAAGAAAAAAAGATGAGAATTTGCAAAAGATATTAAAACAAGCTGTAAGGGAACTTTTACTTTTGCAAGCCTCTGATTGGCAATTTCTGATCTCCACCTGGAGCGCCAGAGATTATGCAGAGCTAAGAATCTCAGAGCATCACCAGAATTTCAATCGCTTGTGCGATATGGCAGAAAGATATGGGAAAAAAGAAATGGTGGATGAGGGTGAATGGACTTTTTTAGGAGACTGTGAGGCAAAGAATAAGATTTTTGAGGATATAAAATTGGAGTGGTTTGCTAAAATCGAATATCCGCCAGGGTAAATCGTAACTCAAAGCAAAAGCCTTTAAAATGTCAACCCGATAGGTCATGAGTCTTGCTTTTGACCGAGGTTTTAGATCTCAGCAAGACTGGGGCACTATCTTTTGTTGGGTCGGGAATTGGATTTCCCGACCAAACGCTTCTGTGCAGGAATTCCAATTCCTGCACGAACCATTAAAAATATCAACGCGATAGGTCACGAGTTTTGCTCGTGACCGAGGTTAAGCCCCAGCAAGACTGGGGCACTATCTTTTGTTGGGTCGGGAATTGGATTTCCCGACCAAACGCTTCGGTGCGGGAATTCCAATTCCCGCACGAACTAAAAATAAACTCAACCCTTCAGGTTGAGTTACGATTTAAGTAAACCTGCCTGTCTGCTCAGGAAAGGTTTACACTCCAATACAAAAGACCCACCCTAAAAGCAAGACGGGTCTTCTTTTACCCACGTTGCCTGCCCGGCCAGGGAGGGCAACGTGGGATTACAGTTATTTGTTTTTGTAAACTTATTTAGACAACAAAAAGTTAAAACTCGGTCTTTCCGGTGAACTTAAAGTTTTTGATAAATATCGAAGGACAGACTATACAGCCTATATCCTCCCACCACGAATTGACGATCTTTCTATCTTTAGATAACTCAATCACATTTGAGAAAGCCTTGAGCATAGATTCAGTGAACCTCAGGTTTTTAATCCCGTGTTTGATTTTACCATTCTCAATCAAAAATGTTCCATCTCTGGTCATTCCGGTGAATAAGGCATTGCGGGTGTCTAAATACCCATTTATGTAATGAAACCTGGTTACGAGAAGTCCGCGCTCTGTTTTTTCAATCATCTTTTCCTTTGAGGATTCACCCGCATCGATAAAAAGATTTAAAGCTATTGCTCCCTCAGTGAAATCGGGGGTTAAGGCATGACCGGTCGATTTAACCTTATCCTTATTTGCGCTCAAACTATCATAGACCACTCCCTTTGCCACACCATTCTGAATAATCACAACCCTTTTTTTAGGAACACCCTCAAGATCAAAGGGGAAAGCAATGGCTTTTTCGTCGTTACCATCATCATACATTGTGACAGAATCGCTCACTATCTTCTGACCAATTCTATCAGCTAAAAAACTTGTCTTCTCCTGAAAAGGTTTCGAGCCAAATCCTATGTAATTTAACCATTCGATAAGATTCGCCACAGCAACAGGTTCTAAGATCACATCGTATTCACCGGGTTCCAACCCTTTTGGATTTTTGCTATCCAGACATTTCTGAATGGCAACATCAGCCAGACTTTCCACATCGATTTTTGTGACATCACGGGTTAAAAAATCAGAATATCCAGAGGAGTTATCCGACATCACTACTATGTTGATAAAAGAAGATGTGAGGGGTTGATAACAGGCGACACCTAATGAATTGAACACTGCAATCTCAGACTCAGACGTTGAGAATGAACCAGCAACTGAAAGGTTATATTTAGATGCGTTTTCAAAAATCTTTTTGACCTTTTCTGCTCTCTGAGCAGGAGAAAAAGAGGCAGTCTGTTTGAAATGGGTTTCTATTTTTTTATAACTCTCTTTCGAGGGCAAGGAGACAAAATCTGGATTTTCCCTCTGGTTTTTTGCGATCTCTGTAGCGTTATCCAAAGCCCTTTTCAAATCCTCCCTTTCGAAGGAGTTAGTAGATGCCACGCCGATTTTTTTGCCTGAAATTGCCCTGAAATAGATTTTTGAATTGGTCTCAGATACGTTCTGATGGATAATTGAATTAGCATATCTTGTCAGCGCATTTTCTCCACCGATGTAGACCGCCTCAGTTTGGTCAGCAGAGGATTTTTTAATCACATCATTTAGGGTGCTTATTATTTTATCTTTTCCTATCATTTGCTCACCCCCACCTTAATGTTTCTAAACCTTGTTGGGGATGCACCGTGAGCCACGTGCATAATCTGCATCGGCTCGCCTTTTCCACAATTGGGGACTCCCCATACTCTCCAGAACTTTTTATTACAAACCGCATCACACGAATTCCAGAACTCCGGGGTCATACCAGTATAAACAGGATTTTTATAAACTTTGCCCAATTTTCCATCCTTTATCTCCCAGGCGATCTCTGTTCCAAATTGAAAATTGAGCCTTTTGTCATCGATGCTCCAGGATTTATTCATGTCCATAAAGATTCCCTCTTTTGTATCAGCGATCAAATCATCAAGATCCCATTCACCCGGCTCTAAATTGATATTGGTCATTCTTATCAAAGGAATTCTATTCCATCCATCCGCCCTCATAGTGCCGTTGGATTTTTGATTCAAAACTTTGGCGGTCTCCCTTGAGGTGAGATATCCTGCGAACAATCCGTCTTTAACCAAAAAAACCCTCTGCGCTTTCACTCCTTCATCATCATATCCAAAGGTGCCCAATCCTCCTGGTATAGTTGCATCTGCAGTTATGGAGACTTTATCCGAACCATACTCAAGCTTATTCAACTTATCCAGGGTCAAAAAGCTTCCTCCAGCCAAGCTGATCTCTGTTCCTAATACTCTATCTAATTCAGTTGGATGACCGCACGATTCATGCACCTGTAAAGCCATCTGTGATCCAGAGATTACTATAGTCGTGGTTATATCGGGGCAGGGGTCTGCGGAGAGGAGCTGAATTGCCTCTTCCCTGACCTTTTCAGCATTTTCCAAAAGCTTCATCTCCTCAATAAATTCATAACCCCGGGTGGCAAAATCGCCCCGATGGGAATTGGGGTAGGATCTTCTTTGCACCTCACTTTTCTCAACCGCTGTTGCGAAAATACCTGCTCCGGACTCCAAAACAGCTTGGGTTATATATGCACCTTCTGTTGAGCAAAAGATTTTTTCGGTTTTGTAAAAGTCCATGCTTCCCTCAGCTACCTTTATTTTATCACTTTTTAAAAGTATCTGGGTTGCATTCAAAAGAAGCTCGACTTTTTTATCTAAAGACACGGTAAAAGGATCGATCTGGCAAAAGGAAAGGTATTGATCCACAAGAGCTTCTTCCTCGGATAAAACCACGTTCTCTTTTTTTGTGGTAGCGCTTGCTTTTGCTATTTGAATAGCCCTATTTGCCACCCTTTTCATCTCTGCCTCTGTGGTGATAGATGAAGCGGCAAATCCCCATGCACCAGAGACGACAACCCTTATTCCAAACCCCTGGTCCTCACTTCTTGAGATAGCTTCAACATTTCTGTTTTTAACTTTTATACTCTCTATCAGCTTTTTCTGGTGCCGAATATCTCCATAATCGACCTTCTTTTTTCTGAGGTAATCCATGGTAGCTTTAATCTTATCTTCCAAGTGAACCTCCTTTCATTTAAAGGTTAAAGAACTCAAATAAACAATTCGAGAAGAAATTTAAGAAAGAAAAAAATAAAGTCAAGTCTTTTTACATAAACTTGGTGGGTATTTACATTTGAAATTTTAGTGTGGGCATTTATTGTATTTGTGTTTTTTTGTCAGATTCGTATGAATGTCCCTAGTGTAGTGTCTCTAACATTTCTTTACAATGTCATTGCGAGGAGTCCATATGGACGACGAAGCAATCTCACCCAATCCCAACTATAAAGATTGCTTCGCCCCGATTTCATCGGGACTCGCAATGACAAAAAACATACTTTTTCAGAGCTCTCTTTATCGGTCTTTAAAACTGGAGTGCAAACATTTAGCATAGATTACAAAGTTATCAACTGAGATAGGTAACAGATTTAATGAAGTCTTTCCTGTAACAGATGTTCAAAAAGCTTGTAGGCACGAATTCATTCGTGCATTTTTGCACAGATAGAATCTGTGCCTACAAATCTTAAGAATAGGTAAAGCTGAAGTCGTAGATTCCGCTTAAGGCGGAGCTTTACACTCCACAACATCATCTTATCAGGATAACTGATTTTCCAGATTTCTTTTTTTACTTCCCTACCAGAATCACACCTAAGAGGATCAAAAATATTCCTATCCACTTAATTGTTGAAAAGGGTTCTCTGAATATCTGCCAGGATATCAAAATAATTAAAGCATAGGCTAAACCAGTCAAAAGTGGATAAGCATAGGAAAGATATGCTCTTGATAAAACCACCATATACATTGCTACACTGAGAGCATAGGATAAAAGACCTAAGATTATAAAGGGAGTTGAAAAAACTTTGGTGAAATCACTCAATAGTTGAGCAGGTGATATCCCTCCTATTTTATTCATTCCAGCCTTTAAAAAGACATGCCCTAAAACATTGAGGATGATGACCACAACAAGTAAAATAAAATGTGACATATGCGAAGCATTCATACGAAAATCTCCTTTATCTTGGCTTTGTTTAAAAATTATATTCAATATATTTACAGACCTTTTTAATTAAGATTGTTGTTGACTTTAAAATTAAAAAGTATTACTAAATGTAAAATTTTATTTGTTGCTGTCAATAAAAATTAAGTTCTTTGATTTACTATTCACCGGAGGAAAAAATGAACGAGGAGTATTACGTAAACGAAAAAAACCTTAAAGACAAAGCTTTGTTTTGGGAAGAAGAAATTAGACCTTATAATACCCACCAAATGAAGCCTAACTTTCCTTCCTCTGCTCTTCTGGTGATAGACATGCAAAACTTCTTTCTAAATCCAGAAAGCAAAACTTTCACTCCAGGGGGATTAGCGATAATTCCTAATGTTGTAAAGCTTGTCAAGGTTTTCAGGCAAAATAAGTTTCCAGTAATCTACACTGCTCATGTTCATAAAAGTCCTGAGATGGACGGGGGTATAATGGCCTGGTGGTGGCAGGGTATGGTTATTGAGAACACAACTGATGCTCAGATTCACCCAGCTTTAGCTCCTCTACCTAAAGAGAAGGTAATTTATAAGCACCGTTACAGCGGATTCTACAATACTGACTTAGAGATTACTCTGAGATGTCTTAAGATCACTGATCTTTTAATTTGTGGAATAATGACCAATTTATGTTGCGAAACCACAGCCAGAGAGGCTTTCATGAGGGACTTTAGAGTTTTCTTTCTTCTGGATGCCACCGGAACCATAGATGAAGAACTTCACTTAGCCACTCTTAAAAATGTTGCTTTTGGGTTTGCTTATGTGACCAAGACGGAGGAGGTTTTGAAAAAGTTAAATAAAAAGCTTTGTGCTTGATAATTATTATCACTATGGAGCGGGAATTCCTATTCCTGATCCAGCTAAGAGACTGTCCAAGAATTAAAACAATGGTAGCCGCCCCGCATCAGATGGGGCGAAAATGTTACTTACGCAACCTAAAGGTTGCGGCTACCCATGCAAATCATAATTTTTGGAGAAATTTCTAAAGAGTTCGTCGGGCATGTGCGTATGCATCAAGAGATCCGAAGGATGTCCGAAGGACTCTTCGAGCTTCGCAAAGCCCGACGTTACATTTAACTCCTTAACATAAACCCTTTGAAATACTCTTACAATGCTTTTTGATAACCTATTCTAATTTGAATATAAAAAAATTAGGAGGACAATCAAGTAAAAATTTGGCTAATTTTAAAGTAAAGCTAAAGCTTTACACTCCACTAATTTTCACTGTTATTGTGATACGTGCTGTTCGGGTCCCCTGACCCGAACAGGTATTCCGCCAAGTCAGGGGACTTGGCAGTCACGGAATTTGGTTTCGACTAAAAAATTCGTCGGGCATGTGCGTATGCATCAAGAGATCCGAAGGATGTCCGAAGGACTCTTCGAGCTTCGCAAAGCCCGACGCTACGTTTTTTTTAACTGAACCCTAAAACCTACTACCTATCACCTACTACCTATTTCCTATCACCCACCACCTACCACCTAATACCTCTCAAACAACCTCCCCCACTCAGTCTTCTTAAATTCATTTATGAGCCTCCTCCCTACTGTCGGATACCACAGTATATCATGATAAAAATTCGAGGCAAAGGATGCCCATCCCACCAAAGGTGATTTCAACAATATCCCTTCCAAAAATCTCAGAGGTCCAATTCTTAACATCTGGTCTCCCCAGATAACAAAGCTCTTTTTGACCTTGAACCCAAAATTAACAGAAGATATATCTTCTCCGATTATCTCGATCTCTTTTGGGTCGCCAACTCCTAATCCTTTTTCATGACAAATTCTAATGTATGGGATAGTCATCGGGTCAAAGCCCATGAGTTTAGCTGAGATAGAATCTATGGCTACTGAATCGAAAGAAGCTAAAATGTAATTTTTGATCTCTGGTTTCATTGTTCTTGGACCTGCTCCGTCACCGCAAACTGTACCGTCCATCACAGCGAAAACACTCGGATGAATTTCTTTTTGCATAAGCAAAAGATCAACCAATACCTGGTGAATATATTTATGCCCGTAATGCCTGAACTCCTTAAGCAGACCTCCAAATGAGTTTTTTATAGCTCCGGTGGTAATTGAATGTCCGTGGGTTTTAACTGTTGGAAGATGGATCACCTGTTTGCCAATAAACATCTTTGGAATCTCAATTCCTTTTGGAAAAAGTAAGTTTAATTTCAAGAGTTTGCTTTTGAATTCATATTTTATCCATTCAACTTCAGTTAAGGGGGTGAATTTAATTTTATATTTATTCAAAACACTTAGCCACCTATTATTTTCCGCTCCTTTCACAGGATCAGTAACCACAGTCTTGTTTTCCACAGGTAAAAGTTTTTCTTTTTTAAATCCATCTTCCAATAAAGTCTTTAAAACACCTTCTAACTGCCAGGGTTCAGAGGAGCAGGATGGAAAATACTTTGTCCAGGAAAGATTAAGTTTTAACAGAGTCTCTTTATCTTTAGGGAGAAACTTTTGATATTCGGATAGTTTCAAAAGCTTTGTGTAATCTTCTAAGACCTTATCCGGTGAGGTTTTTAATACTATGACTTTAGGCTCTGACACAAAAATCACCTATATATATACGATTATCAAAACACAGATAAGCCATAAAAAGATGTCGATTAAAATCGGAAAATCGGTCAAAAGAAGCTTTGATGGGCTTCCCCCCTCCTCTTTCTGATGAATCAGATAAAGATACCTGAATATTCCATACAAAACAAATGGGATGGTCAGCTCCAGATGTTCAACGTTCAATTTCTCCTTAACCTCAGGTGAAAGGGTATAAAAAGCATAAGCCACCACAGTTGATGCTGTGACTACTGAGATCAACTGGTCTAAAAAATAAGGGCTGTATTCGGTCAATATTTTTCTATGAGTGTTTGCTTTGTCTTCTAACAAAATCAGCTCATATCTTCTCTTGCCGAACCCCAAAAAAAGTGCTAAAAGAGTTGTGCATACCACAAGCCAGGAGGAAATAGTTACACCGATAACAACTGCTCCAGCCACAGCCCTGAGCACAAATCCAGCTGAAATGCACATCACATCAAGTATGACTATATGTTTTAAATATTTGGAGTAGACAATATTTAGAGCAAAATAGATTAAACACACAAGAAAAAAATTCCCGCTTAAATAATATGAAAAAAGAAGAGATAACAAAGCCAGTGCGCCTGAAAAAAGTAAAGCGGAAAAGATTTTGAGCTTACCAGAGGCTATTGGTCTTCTGGATTTAAGAGGATGTGCTCTATCATAACGTAGGTCTATAACATCGTTTATTATATACACACTTGAGCAGAGAAGGCAGAAAAGAAAAAAAGCATAAAAAGTTTTGATAAGCATAAAAGAGTTAAGTAGATTTTGAGAAAAGATAACTCCTGCAAAAAGCAAAAGATTTTTTACCCACTGGTTGGGTCGCATGGAGATTAAAATCTGTTTAATCATAGAAGTTCCATTCTGTTAATCGACTTAATATATTAAATTTTGAGGGAATGTAAAGGGGAAAAGAGGTGGGTTTTTGTACGGTCAAAAGTTACCTCGTGACCGGTTAATATCTGGTAGCAGAAGATAACTTCTGTTACCACAGAAAGAGATTTCAGGATTAATAGAACGATAGTATGATTAACCGAAGAACAATCAGATAAAGTAACTCAGAACTTCTTCCTAATCCGCTTATTAGCAAAAGATTACAATAATCTCTTCAAGTTATTTGTCAAGCGCAACAAAATGTAGGCACGAATTCATTGTGCAAATAAAGAATAAAATGAATTTGAGACTTACTAATTCAAACACTTTTTTGAGAACAACAAAGAAATGTAGGATTATCAGGGATGTTTGACCGCCATCTTCTCTGTCATATAAATCATCGCCCTGTTCTTCCCCTCGCTTTTAGCCTTTAAAAGAGCCATATCAGCACACCAGATCAATCTATCAGAATCTTTTGCGTCCCGAGGATAGATGGCTGAGCCTAAGCTTATGGTTATATGATGGGTGTGGTCCAAATATTCATCTTTAAAGGGGAAAGCCTCTATGCTTTTTCGTAGTCTTTCCATAAATTTCCTACATTCCGCTGAATCGGTCTCAGGCATAATCACACAGAACTCCTCCCCTCCATAGCGACAGACAACATCAATAGACCTGACCACTTTTAAAAGATGATTGCCCAACTGTTTTAAGAGGCTATCCCCTGCTTGATGACCAAAAGAATCATTGTAAATTTTAAACTGGTCTATGTCGAACATCACCAAAGCTAACTTTCTTTCAAATCTTTTAGCTCTGAATATCTCCTCATTTAACCTCTTATAGAAATACCGATAGTTATAAAGCCCGGTCATGCTATCAGTATAGGAGAGTTCCTCGATCATCTTATATTGCTTGATGTTTCTTAACGATAAAGATGCCATGTTCAAAAGAATGGAAAAGGAGGATAGGTCAATTCCTTGGTATTCTCGATTTTTCCTTTTTATACCTAATAAGACAACGCCAAATCGACTATCAGGGAGATTTAGTTTGGAACCAAGAACAAACCCTTTCCTTTCTAAAAAAGCCAAAAGGTAACCCTCTTTTTTCTCGACATCCTTAAGAAAAAATGGCTCGGTTTTGCTTTGAATCCAAAAATAGAATTGGGATTTTTTGTTCAAAGAAACAGAAGGTGTGTTTTCGAGCTCTATATCTCTGGAATATCTGGGAAAAAGGTCTCCTGTGTCTTTCTCTGGCAACAAAATCATTATCTTTTCTGAATCAAAGTGCTTTTGCAAAGTTTCTATTAAAATGAAAAATAACCTCTCCTCATCCAAAGAATTGTAGAGGTTTTCAGTCTCCTGGAAAAGGGCATAAAGATCAAAAATCTTTTTTTTCAACTCCCTTTCTGAACTCTCCTTTCTCCATTTTTCTAAAGATAGGTAGCTTTCGATTTTTCTTTTTTTTGATTTTATTTCCTCTTTCAACTTTTTTATTTCAAATTCTTTTGCAACTTTCTTACTTACCCAAAGGATTAAATTTTTCTCAAAATCCAAAAGAGCTGTTCTTTTTGCTTTGATCAGAGCCAGTGCAAAAATTTCAGATTCATCTTCAATTTGAAAAAGTAGGTTAAAACCCACTTCATCTATAAGTTTCTCAAAATCTTTGCCTAAATCGTCATATCCTTTGAATTCTATTTTAAAAATAGCCTGCCCAGTTAAGGAAGCCCCTGATTTCAGTTGTGAGATTAACTTATCATTTATCTCAAAGTGAAGCCTTTTGTAAACTGATTTAGAAAGGTTGTATCCAAAAACCGGTTTGAATTCTTTTTTGTTTCTTACAAAAAGCAAAAGGCAATCGAGCCCTATGAGTTCATCTAAAAATTCAGTTAAAAATTTGGTCCACTTAGAGAGGGTAAATTTTTTCTTAGAATCTCTTTTTACCTCAAATACCTTTTCTGTCAAAAGCCTTACTTTTTGAGTAAATTGAGAGTTGGTTCGATTCGCTCTATTCCATGCATTATAGATAAATCCTAAGATAAAAAACAAACCTATAAAGACTATCTTTACCCCAAGCTGGATCTGTGCCAAAAAAAGCCAGGCAACACACAAAATCACAAGCAAGGAAAAGACAACAAAGGTGGAAATATCTTTGGATTTAAAAAGATTAAAACTCATAGCCTAAACTCAAGATTTGAGTATAAAATGTTAAAGTTTTTTTCAGCACCATTTAATATTTTAAAAAAGAGATTTTTCTTTTTATTAACTTATCGGCTGGATTAGTTGTGGAATAAAGGGAGAAAGGGATGTATTTGATTATATTTAAGTAAGAATGCTGAAAAGCAATTAAAGAAAATTAAAGTCTTTTCATTAGTAAAGAAAAACACAAAGTTTGTAGATATAATTTATTGGAAGTTACAGTGAGAAGTAATGATAGAATAGAGCATCTTGCTCTGTTTTTGGAGTGCGATCCCGCCTTTGGCGGGACGCATGCACCCCATAATTTATTTTGAGGATGTTATCATTTACCCAGAAGTCTGTTTGCGGGGATGCCTGCCCGTGCTACAGAGATAACATCCCCGCTGAACAGATCAAACGGAGAAAATTTCATCGTATTAAAAAATTTTTCTCACTTGAATTCGAGCACTATTCCCTCTGTTTCCCATCTGGAGCGAACATTTAGTGTATCAGGATAAATAATTTTTGGCTCTGATGGCAAAAAAGGATAGGGGTTGCCAAAATCAAACTTCTGGTCACAATCTAAGTCAATAAAAGCACTTAAAAGATAGGCTCCAGGCAAGATACTGTCGAATAAAAATTCATTTGGTTTTTTTAAAATCTTTTGATAATCTAATCTCGGTGGTTCTATTTTAGAGAGGATAATAAAGATATCTTTTTCCTCGGTTTTAGATAATACTTCAACTCTTCCTGAAAGGCTTCCTAAGGTATCGGGATTCAGAGTTGTAAAGCTTATCTCAAATGGAATTGTGTCCAGAAGATTTCCAGCTAAATCTGTAACTTTGTTTTTCAATTCAAGTCTGTATTCTTTTTGACCTGAAAGCAAATTTTCTGGAACGAAAACAAAGGTAACTGGACCATTCCAAAAATAATTGCCTTCAATTTTTTCATCTTCTTTCTCTTTTAAAGCAAAAGATTTTTCAACCGAGAGTTTTTCAGGAGGTTTTTCAAAAAAGATTTTTATCTCGGTATCCAAAGGAACTATTTTTCCTTTGTCAGGGGGAGAAGTCGCAAGAATTTTTAATCTTGAAGTATCAGGCAAGTCAGCGCCTGTAAAAAAACAGAAGTTTTTTTCAGGGTCAATTCGATTTCCGAACTTATCCTCGATATTTAATACTGAAAGCTTATAATTTCTTTTTGGCTCAAGCTTATCTGTTATCAAAAAAGCCTTTTGAAAATTTTTATAAAGAGAATAAACTTTTTTAATCTTAAAAGTTTTCTCTGGTTTTTCCTCATAGGTGATCAAATAGGATTCTGGATCAACAAGTGTTTTTGAGTCAATTAACTCATCGAACTCCACACTTATTAAATTTTTATTCAATGCCTTGCACTCAACTAAAGAGGGCTTGGTTGTATCCTGTTTGAATAAAAAGAAATTCAGGTTATCTTTTCTAAAAGATCCAGAATTTAATTTCACGTCGCAAGTTGTAACACCAACAAGCTCTTTTTCAACATCCAGCAAATAGTCTTTGTTTTTATCAAGAATTGCAAATAGTCTATAGGTTCCGAATGATAGATTTTTTAGCTGGTAACCACCTTTTTCATCTGTCTGGGTAACGTAGTCAGGTAAAAACAAAGATGGGTCCGGCTCCTTTTCAGATAAAAGATAAGCTAAAATCAAGATCCCTGACATACTTTTTTTATCTGAGTACACAAAACCTGATATAAAGCCCGAATCAATAAAATCTCCAGTTGAAAAAGCAAAACAAAAAGGCGATTTCATTCTATTACCATGTAAATCCATAGCATCTGTTCCTAAGGTGACAACATAGGTTTTATCCATTAAAAGAGGCTCTTTTGGATAAATGCTTAATCTTTTCTTATGCCACTTAAACTCAAAAGGCGTTTTTGGCAAAGGTGAAACAAAGACTGCATCCTGAGTTTTTTTCTGCGACATTCTTTCTGAGAAGAAAATCTCGATTTTAGTATCTAAACCCACTCTGACTGAATCTTTTAGAGGATGGGTCTTGACCACCTCAGGTGGAGTCAAATCCTTTGGACCACCCGGAGGCATCCCCTGTTTGGCACATCGAGAAAATAAAAGGGTTACCGATAGAAAGATTAAGATAAAAAGTTTTTTTGAACTCATAATTTCTTTTTGTGTTATGTCAAGATCTCAGTCCTTTCGTTCTTGGCGGATGTTATCATCCGCCACGCAGTTAGAATTCTGTCAAGGATGCCTGCCCGGCCAGGGATAACATCCTCGACGAACGTAAAGTTTTAAGCATCAGGAGTAGAGCTTTTGACTAACTATTTAAAACTCAAAGATTGGCTAAAAATTCCTTAGGCGTAACTTTTGCCAGCTTCAAAATACCTCTCAAAGTTCCAATCCTAAGCTCTTGGTGAAGGGGAACCACACATCCAATTTCACCGCTCTCTATTTTCCTTTTTAAAACCACATGACTTCCTCGCTGTCTTACTATTTTGAAACCGAGTCTTTCAAGTGCTTTAATCGTTTCTTTCCCTGATACTTTCCTTAGCTCAGGCATTGTAGACTACCTCAAATGTGGTGAGAATCGGTTTGTCTAATTTGAGGGAGGGAAATTCTTCTAAGTAAAGTTCTGTTGCTTCTTTCAAATTGGCAATTGCTTCTTCAATTGTATGACCTTGACTTACAGTTCCGACTTCAGGGCACTCAGCGACATACATATCTTCTTCTTTGTGAAGGATTGCGGTAAATGTTTTAGTGGTCATTTTTGTAACCTCCAAAGAATTTTTTTTATCAACTTTAGGATAATTAAGTCAATTTAAATCTATGAAATTGCAATAGGATTTGCAAGATTTTTTTATCTCTTTCAATTTGCATTTCTAAAAGAGACATCTTTCATCTTTAGGTTGTGTCGGCACTCTAATCCGGACACCTTTTTTAAGCGTCAGAAGTAGAGCTTCTGACTCAACTATTTTAAAAATACCCTTCTCTTTCCGTGCCTGCCAAGTCCCCTTTGGCTGGGCAGGCTGACTTGGCGGAATATCAGTTCGGGTCAGGGGACCCGAACTGCACGAATGATCATTATTCTGTGTTGGTGCGGGAATTCCAATTCCCGCACTAACAAAAGAGTTTTTTAAATCGGTAATCCCATGTTTTTCTGTGTTGTGTCGGGACCTCAGTCCTGACACCTTTTTAAACTTACGCAACCTGCCTGCCCGGCCAGGGAAGGTTGCGACAACCTATCTTTTAAGTTTCTCCTTTAAGCCCTCATTCTCCGGATCCAAATCCAAAGCTTTTTCCCAATACTCTTTTGCCTTTTGCCTTTCCCCTTTTGCCTGTAAAATATCTCCTAAGTGCTCATAAATCACTGCATCGGTATCCAGAAACTCCAAAGCTTTTCTTATCTCCTTTTCCGCCCTATCGATCTCTCCGAGTTTGAACAAAACCCAGCCATATGAATCTATATAAGCAGGATTTTCAGGGTTTTTTTCCAATGCTTTCTCTATCATAATCTTTGCTTCATCCAATCTTATCCCTTTATCTGCCAGCGTATATCCCAGGTAATTCAAAAAAATATCGTTTTCAGGTTCAATTTTAATAAGTTTTTCAAATACCTTAATCGACTCCTCAAAATGTCCACTCCTTTCCAAAGATGAACCTAAACCGAAAAGTATATGAGGAGAATCAGGAGAAAGACTATCTGCTTTTTGAAAATAAAAAATAGCTGAGTCATATTCTTTTAAACGACTATAAGAGATTCCCAAATAATAATAAAGACTAACTTTACCTATCACTCTTTCCAAGCCCTCTTTATAAACCTCAATTGCTCTTTTTATGCTATCCTCCTCAATATATGTGAGACCTAAATAAATCCATCCATCAGGTACAGAATCATTTAGTGTTATTGACTTTTTAAAGTTTTCCTTTGCATTGTGAAAATCTTTTTTCTCCAAAGCCAATTTCCCTGTTAAGAGAAAAACAAAAGGGTCTTTTGGATAAGTTTTTTTAAGATCAGAAAGGAGTGATTCAGCAGATTCTTTCTGATTTGAGTAAATGTATAACTCAGCCAATATTTTTTGGGTGTTTTCATCTTCAGGTAAAAGCTTTAATAAATCCTCTGCTTGATAAACAGCCTCCTTTAGTCTTCCCTGATTTTTTAGAAGAAATATCAATCTTTTTTTGAGGTAGACGTTGGGGTAACCCAGGTTTAAAGCTTTTTGATACGCTTTGATCGCAGCCTCTATGTCATCTTTTACCTCATAGGTTTCAGCCAGACCCACCCAGGCTCTTCTATCATCAGGAGCTATCTGGGTGGCTTTTATGAATTGCTTCTCTGCCTCATCATACTCTAAGTTCTTTAAAAAGAATGAGGCAGCCTGAAGTCTAATTTTTAAGTTGAAGGGATAAAGCTCAACTATTTTTTTCCAACAAGACCCCGCTTCTTTTATTTTACCAGTAGCCTGATAGAGCAAAGTTAGATTCCAGAAAGAGTGAGCATTTGTGGAATCGAGCTCAACTGATTTTTGATAAGATTCTTTAGCTTTTTCAATTCGACCCAACCGTCCATATAGATCACCTAAAAATCCCCAGATT
This sequence comes from Candidatus Zixiibacteriota bacterium, assembly GCA_030615745.1. Lineage (GTDB taxonomy): Bacteria > Zixibacteria > MSB-5A5 > MSB-5A5 > SM23-73-2 > SM23-73-2. The sequence goes on from JAUWYR010000038.1 coordinate 17,512, forward strand.
ATGGAGGATTTGGGCTCAATTAAGGACGCTTCTTTTAAAGCTTTTTCAAATTCGTCTTTTTTGTAATAAGCTTGAGCTAAAGCTAATCTGCTCTCTTTTATCTTTGGATTTATATTTAAAGCTTTTTTATATTCGAAAATCGCTGAGTCAAGCTCACCTTTTAGCTGATACCAGTCCCCTTTAACAAAGTGCTGGAAAGCTGAAAGGTCATCTTTTTCATTTTTTTCAACCTGCGCGCTTTTCAAAGCTGGAGCACAACCAGAAAATAAACTTAAAACTACTATAAAAATAAGACTTAACGCGTTTCTCATACGAATCCTTATATCATTTTAAATCTTTTTATCAAAAAAACAAGGAAAAATTGTGTCAGTGATGTGCATAATATGAAGTTGCTTCTTTGAACCTGAAAAATAGTGGAAACAAAAAGTAGTTCAACTCGTTTTTTCAAAGGAATTGATTTATAAAATCAACTCATTTTGTTACATTAACTTAACCATCCGGTCTTCTGTAAGTCGTTATAATCCTTAGGGTTAAAATTTTAATAGTGTTTTCATTTTTCACTTGACAAGTTATAATACAAAGGATAGAATAAGAATGCATCTAAATAATCAAAAAGAAATTTTTAATTTAAGCAGATAAAATATCTCTTAAATGAGAATGGACTTTCTTCTTAAACCTTAAAACTAAGGATTTTTTCTCGGTTTGATTTTGAGCTTATCGACGAAAATGATTTGGACAAAAAATTTAACAAATATCTTTAAACAAAGAAAAGTTCAAAACGGAGTGCTACAAAATGACCGAAAAATCAGGATTTTTAAAAACCCAGCTATGGTCTATAATTCTTATTGCAATAGTTTTAGTAATGGGAGTTGAAATCTTTCTTCTGGTCCAGGAGAATCAGAAACTTCGCAAAGCACTGGATCGTCCGAGAGGTTCCTTTAAAATCCTTAACCCAGAAGAGAAAGTTCCATCCCTTATTGGAATTAATCTGGATGGGGAGGAGTTCAAAATAGAATATCCTTCATCTAAGAAAACAGTCCTTTTCTGGTTTTCTTCTGCTTGTCCTTCCTGCGAGCATAATATCAAATTCTGGAAAGAAATTTATCAAAAGCACAGTTCTGAAAAGCTAAGATTTCTCGGAGTCACTCATTCTGGAGAGGAAAAAACAGAGGAGTTTGTAAAGAAATTCCAATTAGAATTTCCTGTTTTGATTGTCTCTGATTTTTCACTTCTGGATCAATACAAAGTGGAGGTAATTCCGCAGACAATGCTCATTGATACTAATGGTGTTGTCCAAAAAGTCTGGCCCGGACCTTTATTGGATAATTATAAAAAAGAAATAGAGTTGATGCTTTCATCATCTTCAAAACAATAAAAATAAAAAAAGTTGTTGCGAAAGGAGGTGAGAACCAATGAAGTTTTTCAGAAAACTTAGAGTTTTTGCGCTCCTGTTTGCAGTGCTGGCTCTGGTTATAGGGTTCACCGTGCTTAATGCTTCTAATACCGCAGATGCAAGCCGTTGTGACTGCTGGTGTATGTATTGCACAATCAACCCACCTTTCTATTGCTGGTGCGAGTGCTGCCCTTGCCCTCCACTCTTTCCTTAGGAGTTTGAGCGCAGAAGAAGGAGCGTAGAAACACCACTTGGGCGAGCAATGATTTTGCTCGCCCAGTTATTTTATTTAGCGAATTTTTGTCTCAGATAATATTAAAACTTTGTTGAAAAAAATCAATCCTGCCTGTCCGGCCAGGAAAGGATTGAATTACGAGACTTTTCCGCGGGCATGTGCGTATGCATCAAGAGATTCGAAGAATGCTTCGCAAAGCCCGACGCTATGCTTTGCCCTATTCAGCCAATTTCAAAATCAAAGGCATCTCCCCTAACCATTCAGCTACACTGATTACTTTTTTATTCTGTTTTTCAGCAGTTTCATAAATCTTTGAAACCCTTTTTTTAATAAGCATCTGATAAAAGATGAACGTTTCCTATCTTTACATTTGAAAGTCCAGAAGACTCTGCTGTCTCTTTGCATTCTTTAACATGTGCTCTTGAAGTGGTAGGTAAATCCATCATATAAAAACAGGGATAGAAGGCTAAAAGGGAATATGGAATCTCTGGATTCAAACTAACTATGAATTCGGCTATCTTAGAGACTTCATTTTTGTCGACATAACCTGGGATTAAAAGGGTGCTTGCGACCAAAAATGGAGGATCGGGTCTTTTTTTAACAAAATCTGTTAATATTTTAAAATTCTCCAAAGTTCTTTTATTAGTTACTCCACACAAAGCGATGTTCAATTTTTCATCATAGGCTTTTAAATCGAATTTGATACATCCACCTGATTTTAAAGAGAGCTCTGCCATCTTTTTCAGATATTTTCGATTCATAGAGCCATTTGTCTCCCAGCAGATGCGGAGAATCCGCTCCTTATTTTTCTTTAAAGCTAAGTTGGAAGTTTCTAATGAATGGATTATCTGAGGTGCGGGGTCACCACCAAAATAACAGATGCAGGAGGTCTTTTTATCTACGCAGTTAGCTAAATCGGATGAAGTTATATTTATCAGGCTTCTTATCTCATTACGATAGTGCCAGTTCTGACAGAAAAGACAGTTAAAACTACAGGCTTGATAAAAAACAGCTAAGTTTTTATAACCATATTCTGCACCTTTGGAGTAAGAAAACTCAGGATACCCGGCTTTTGTTCCTCCTGCACAGATCCAATCTGCAACACAGTTGGTAGGAAGATTATCATAATACCAACTTAAATTTCCATCTTTTATTCCTCCTCCTAAGAGTTTGTCCCCAACATTTCTTCTTAATCCGCAATATCCGGTCTCCCCTTCAGGTATTGAGCATTCGTTCACACAGAAATCGCATTTGACCCCTTTTGGGTCTTTTGGTGGCGCAGATGGTAATCCGAACCTCTTTTTTGTTTTCGAATGAACTTTCTTGATATGAGGCAAAACTTTCTCGAAATCATTTCGAATACACTCCAAACAGAGCTCCAGAGTTTTTGATATAAGCTTAGATTCTCTGCCACAGTTAATACATTTAGCCATTACTCAAATCTTCCTGGAATTTCCATCCCGCAGAACTTGCAATTACCATTCTCTATTTTATAATCTGTTATGTAAAGTCCTTTTCTTTCTATTAAGAGCCTTTTACATCTGTGACAATAAGTATTTTCAGCAGGGTGACCTAAAACATTTCCTAAATAAACATATAAAAGCCCCTGCTTAAATCCTATATCCCTTGCTTTTTCCAAAGTAGAAACAGGAGTCGCAGGCAAATCGGATAACTCCAGATAGGGAATAAACCTTGTTAGATGCCAGGGAGTATCTTCACCTAAGTTGTTTTTTATCCATAAAGCAATGTTTTTCAGTTGATCTTCATCGTCAGAATATCCTGGGATAACATTGGTAATTATCTCCACCCACATCCCCCATTTTTCCTTAGCCCTAATAGTTGTCTCTAAGATACCTTTGAAATCATCGATATGGCATATCTTTTTGTAAAATTTTCTTGAGAATCCCTTTATATCAACTCTGAAAGCATCAAGATATGGAGCGATCATATCCAGAGCTTCTGGTGTGATATATCCATTGGTAACATAGTTGGTATAAAGATTTTTCTTTTTAGCTAATTTAGCTCCATTTAGAGTATATTCAAACCACACAGTAGGCTCGTTATAAGTCCACGATATCCCCTTACAATTATAACTTCTTGCCAAAGCCACAGATTTCTCAGGAGTGATGGTCTCTGTCTTTTTCTGGTCAAATTTAACTTCATCATGAGCAATACCCCAGTTCTGACAGCCAGGGCAACGAAAATTACATCCCAACGTTCCTAAGGATAACCACTCTGACCCCGGATAAAAATGAAACAAGGGTTTTTTTTCAATAGGTGATACAGCCCAGGAGGAAACTTCAGAATAGACCAAGGAATAAAGCTTTCCATCTTTGTTCAATCTGGTTAAACAATATCCTCTTTCTCCAAAAGAGATTACACATCTTCTCTGGCAGATATTGCATTGAACTTTTTTATCCTTAAGTTTTGTGTAAAGCAGAACCTCTTTAATCATCGCTTGCTTTCAACCTCTCCCCTGTCCCCTCTCCATCCCGCCAAAGGCGGGAGAGAGGGGTATGGGGTGAGGTAAACAGATCAGGTGTGCTTCATAGTTCGGATAGGGGTTGCACCCCTATCCGCAGATTTTTCTATCTTATTATATCTTATCAATCATTTTTTGTAAAGGAAATTTTTATAGAAAGGATCGGTGGTTTATGTAAATTATGGGGCTGTTGCCGAACTCTTTGAGTTAAAGGAGCAAGAGGTGGCAATAAATTGCTTGCGAAGGGGGAAAAGATTTCATATAAATAACCCATCAAAGATTGACTTTATTTAGAGGAGGGAAAAGTCAATGATGGGAACAAAAGTTTATCAAGAGAAGATGTTCTATAATTTTTCATTGAGTGAGAGGGTGCCCCAGGATCATTTTCTGCGGAAGGTAGCTAAGGTTGTAGATTTGAGTTTTGTGCGGAAGTTGGTGAAGCCTTATTACAGCTATACCGGGCAACCGTCTATTGATCCTTTGGTTTTGTTTAAGATGATGTTGATTGGGTATTTTTATGGTATCACCTCTGAGCGTAGATTAGCTTCAGTAAGAATTCCTCCTCGAGTTTGGCTTTATCCGCTTGGTTTTTTGCTAAGTGGTTGAGCATAAAGTGTTTGGATTTACTTCTTCATAGATTACTTCATTTAAAAGCCTGTGCTTGAGGCTGAAAGGGAGTATTATGACCTTTTTCAGCCTCGAGCGCAAAAAGTATTCTCAAACAAAAAAGTCTAACCCTTAAGTAAAGGAGGTGATGGTATTTTTAAACTATCAACTATTAACCAACAACTATCTACTTTTTTTAAGGAGGAGGAAAGATGAACAAGAAACTTTTATTAGTTCTTTTAATCTCGGCTTTGATGCTTTTCTGTTTTGCCTGGGTATATGCCAGGCATGCAGACGAGACTAAAGGGACTACGACTTCCGAAAGACCCTCTGATGAGGTTCTCCAGAAGCTGAAGGAGATGGGACGCAGAATGAAGCCTGAGATGGAAGCTGTTCCGGAGGTGAAATTGGAGGATATGCCCTCGTTGCCCCATGTGGGTGAGGTAAGAAGACTCCCATTGGATCAGGCAGTAGATAAGGTTAAAGATATGCCCTCACAGAGAAGAGTCGTAACTCCTGTTGATCCGGTTGAGATGATGGACAATTTGAAAGGGAGTGCAGTTCCTGTTCCTGCTGGTGTGGTAGATGAGAGAGGTCTTACTGAGTGTCTGGTCTATGTTCACGATGAAGCCACCTGCTGTTACTATCATCCTGCTGGAGAGGATGGCTTATGGTGGTACGGTCCAGGGGTTAAGATGAAGACCTGGAACGACCCCCAGGCGGCTCCTGAGCAGAGTGCCTGCGGATATCCGATCTATCCTTTTGCGGTGAAGGGAGTGGAAGTTAGAATCTACACCGTTGGCCTCAGCAAAATTTTTGCATCCTTTGATATTCAGGATTTTTACTGGGATCACTGCTCCCCTTATCCTGGTGAGCTTCTTTATGATAGCGAAATTTATGAGTTTGACGTTAGCGGATGGGCTTATATCGGGGTTACGTTCCCTGAACCCATTTGTGTTTATGACCGGTTCTTTGCCAGCTGAACTTTCTACAACGATATGGATTTCTATCCCCTTGAGGAGGAACCACCTTGTGTGCCGGGTTGGCCAGCGATGAACCCCGACGCTGTGGACTCCTGCATCTATGAGATTACTGGTGATCCTCCTGATACCACCTGGGGACATATCGCTCCATATGACTTTTTGCCATCACTTGTTTTTGACCTTTCTGGCTGGTGTGAGCGCACCTACTGGAGCTTTGGAGGTCTCTGGGAGATTGGTTATTGGTGGGATGCGGTTTGTGACCTTCCAGCCTTTGGTTTTGGCTGGCCTGGAGCTTGCAGAATCAGAGCCTGGGGCGCGACTGCTGACCAGAATGCTTGCCCGGATTCAACCTTGTGGTGGCAGAAGGAGGCATTCGACATTTATGCTCCTTGTGGTATGCCTGATTTTGACCAGAAGGAGAAAGAGTTAGCGCATCCAGCGATAGGTCCTTTTGATGGTCCTACTGCGACAGCCAACTGTTTCTGGTGGATGGCTTCTGCTGGGATGCTTGAGCCTTTCTGGGCAGTTCAGCCAGGTTGCCCCAATCCAGCTGATCCCTGGGATACTCTAAATGTTCCTTTCTTCATCAATATGTTAGCTGGCTATATGGGTCTTGACACCTGTGGTGTAACCCCTGATCAGCTTGACTCAGGTCTTGCAGTTATGAAGGAGGATTTGGTGCTCTGGTTTACCCATGAGGAGATTCAGCCACCTACCTGGGAGGATATCGAATACAACTGTAGAATCTCTCAGGAGGTGTTGTTGTTGTTAGGCTTCTGGTATGAGGATCCTTATGAACCAGATGTCTGGTATAGGATCGGAGGACACTGGGTAACTGTGGCTGGAGTTGATGCTATCCATGGTCTTCTGAAGATCTCTGACCCTGATCTGGATGCATTCGAGCTTGGTTTGGCTCCTGGATTCGTGGGCAATGGCACTTATATAGCGCACACCCCACCGCACATAGGTAACTTTACTCAGCACAATGACGCTGGTAATGTGTCCCACGACATCTATACTGTTGTACTACAAGTAACCCCCGGTTTGACCGAGTGCCCGGGTGAAACCCTGCTGACGCTTTTCGAATACCCGTATTGGGAGCTTGGCATAGGTGGTCAGGAAGTGGGCTTAGCTAAGTATCTGGGTCACAACCTCAAGCCAGAGTATGTTCCATGCCAGGCACCTTATGTTCCTGTTGGAGTTCCGATCCATGCTAAGATCGAGTGCGCCAAGATAATCTGTCCTGAGGAGACTTTCAAGTGCGAGACCATGTGGAATTACAGTGCATCACAAGACATCTGGACTGGTATGACCAAGTGCAACTATGGTAGAGAAGGAGCCAGAGATGAAAATGGCTTCTGGTGGGACCCCTGGTCTATGGTTTATGGTGTATCTGCTCTGTTCGATGGCTCGATTATCCTGGGTAACGCTCCAATCAACTTCGCCTTCTTCGGTGGAGACAACGACCCACCTGGAGAGTTCTATTCTTATATACCTCTGGACTATACCTACTATCTGGCTGATGAAAAAGTGACCGTTCCTGGTACTGATTCAACAGAGGATCTGTATATCAATAATCTTTACACCAAATACATGCACAACTATCCGACAGGTGTTGGACTCCCCCTGGATATTGACCAGACTGCGATCGGTTTTGATGATCCTTACTACAATGCTCACAATCTTATGTTCCAGATCTTTGTGATCACCAACACTTCAACTGATAAAGAAGTGATAGCTGACCTGAAGTTTGCAATCTGGATGGATTGGG
>JAUWYR010000032.1 GCA_030615745.1 Candidatus Zixiibacteriota bacterium
CTCCTCCCCGTTCGAAGTCCTCGGGATTATCTCCAAAAGAATTGCTTCAGTTGTTGCCTCCTTGGCAGACTCCCATAAAAAGTAGCCGATCTTTCTTAAAGGTTGGTCGGTGATGACCAAAACAGTCTCCCCCTTTTTCACAGCCATGCAGTTGTTAATAGCTATCTCTGCAGATTTTTTAAGCTCTTCCATTGTTTTTACCTCTTTTTAATTTTAGGCAAAATTGTTGATCTCCATAAGAAAAGTGCAACCACCCCAAAGGCTAAAAGTGTCAGCCACGGAGCAAAAGTTCCAGCAAGTGGTGCTCCCTCGTGAAGTTCATAAAAAGCTCTATATTTGGTGAAGAAAGCGATGAAAAATGCTATTAGAACACCAATTAAAGCATCACCTGCTACCAGACCGGAACCAAAAAGGATCCCGCGCTCCTGTCTTTTCCCTGCCTCTTGTGTTCTTGAAATTTTGCTCACGAAAAGGGAGATGAGTCCACCAGCCATAATCGGAGTTGATAGCTCTAAGGGGAGATAAAGACCTATGGCAAAAGGCAAAGAGGAGATCCCAACAAGCTCGATAGCAGAGGCTAACATCACCCCGACAATTATATAGAGCCAGGGGATATTTCCTGTCATCACCCCTTTCACAATGGTTGCCATAACATTAGCCTGAGGAGCCAAAAGGGGTGTTGGATGAGCCGCGGAGCGAACAAATCCAAAAGCGGTATTCAGTAAAAATATGGTGAATCCCATAACCAGCGCAGGAGCTAAAAGACCTACAAATTCCATAGTCTGCTGTTTTTGGGGTGTCGCTCCTAAAAGATATCCGGTCTTTAAATCCTGGGCAATATCTCCTGAAAGGCAGACCGCAATACATACTACTGCTCCTATTGACATCACTGTTATCATACCCTGAAATCCTGAGATGCCGAATGAAAGCAAAATTAAACTTGTGACTAAAAGTGTGGCAATGGTCATTCCTGAGACAGGTGAGGAGGAGGAGCCAACTATTCCTACAATCCTCGCTGCTACTACCACAAAGAAAAATCCGAAGATTATAACAAGGATTGTTCCCAAAAAATGAAGCTCTGTTTTAGGATAAGCCCAGATAGCCAGAGCAACTAAAAGTGAGCCGATAAGAACAACTGACATGGAAAGCTCTTTTTCTGTTCTTATCTCTTTAGTCATTTCTTTTCTTTTAGCGAAGATCTGCTTTGCTCCGACTTTAAAGGAATGGACAATCACCGGCATCGATTTTATCAAGCTTACAAATCCACCCAGGGCTACTGCCCCAACTCCAAAATATTTAATATAGTTAGTTCTCAGCTCTGCCGGAGACATCTCGGATATCAGTTTTGTCGCTGGTGGAACAGCATCAGGGATATGTGCTCCCAGATAAGCTATAAGTGGTGATAGTCCAAGATAGCCTAAGACAGCACCTCCAAGCATTAAAGCTGATATACGTGGTCCGATTATATACCCTACTCCTAAAAGTGCTGGAGTTGCATCTATTCCAAGATAAGCCCCTTTAAGAAAGGGAAGGTTATATTGAGGGGTCTCAGGCCAGAGCCTTACTCCGCCCATTAAAACTTTATATAATGCACCTAAACCTATCCCACCGAAAACCGTCATGGCTTTGCTTCCACCCTCATCTCCAGCTTTGATTATCTCAGCACAGGCAGTTCCCTCGGGAAAAGGCAGTTTGCCATGTTCTTTGACGATTAGATATCTTCTCAAAGGTATCATGAAAAGTATGCCTAAACAGCCTCCTAACATCGATAAAAAGAAAATATCCCAGGTGGAGATTGGGTGGAAAAAACCCGGAATGGTCTCGTTCCAGATGAAAAATGCCGGGATGGTGAAGATGATTCCAGCAGCTAAAGATTCTCCTGCTGAACCGATTGTCTGCACCATGTTATTTTCCAGAACAGTTCCTGTTTTTAATATCCCTCTTAGGACCGCCATGGATATAACCGCTGCAGGTATTGATGCACAAATGGTCATCCCCACTTTCAATCCTAAATAGGCATTGGCAACTCCGAATACTATCGATATTAAAACACCTAAGATAACAGCCCTTAGGGTGATTTCAGGCATAGTCTTTTCTGGCTTTATGTATGGCTCAAACTGGTTATTTCCTCTGGTTTCAGGCATCTCACCTCCTCTATAAAGTGAGTGATCCAAGTATAATAATTTGGCTAAAGCTAATATCTTCACCAAAAGGTGTCAAGTAAAATCTATCCGGTATCTGAATACTTTTATTTTGGAGCAGGATAAAGCCTGCTCCTATAAAGTGCCCAAATTATAATCACCCATATTTTTTGATTAATACTGTTTTCCAATGGTTTGAATGAAATCTATCGTATAAATTATCCTTAAGAGAATGCTTGACAAAGGTATTTTCTTTTATTTAACTTAACCAGAGCTTGAAGGAAGTCGATAAAAAACTTATGAAAGATAATTTAGAAAAAGTTGCCCGGGCTGAAGGTGTTTCAGTTGAATTTTTAGAAGAGGGGATTGAGAAGGGCAGGATTGTAATCCTGAAGAATAAAAATCACCAGATAGCTCCAGTTGGAATTGGAAAGGGTTTAAGAACTAAGATAAATGCCAATCTGGGTACCTCCCCTGATTTAGTGGACTTCGATTTGGAGCTTAAAAAGTTGCAAATAGCTGTAAAATACGGAGCTGATACAGTTATGGATTTATCCACCGGAGGAGAGATAAGAGATTTAAGACTCGAGATTTTAAAAAAATCGACTGTGCCGATAGGCACAGTTCCTATTTATGAGGCGGTTTGCAATTTAGCTAAAGGTGGCAAATCTTTAGAGGATATGACCGCAGATTTACTTTTCGATGTTATAGAGGACCATCTAAAAACAGGGGTCGATTTCATTACAGTTCACTGCGGATTTACCAGAAGAGCACTTAAAATAATTGAAGAGGACAAGAGATTAACTGGAGTTGTGAGCAGAGGTGGAGCTTTTTTATATCGTTGGATGAAGCATAACAACAAGGAAAATCCTTTATACCAGCATTATGATAGGCTTTTGGATTTAGCTAAAGAGTATGGTGCCACTTTGAGCTTGGGTGATGGGCTCAGGCCCGGTAGCATAGCTGATTCAACTGACCGCACCCAGGTGGAGGAGCTTTTGATCTTGGGTGAGCTTGTTAAAAGGGCAAAGGGGAAGAAAGTGTTTGCGATAGTTGAGGGACCGGGCCATATTCCGATTCATGAGGTAAAAGCTAATGTTTTTTTAGAGAAAAAGCTTTGCGATGGAGCTCCATTTTATGTGTTAGGTCCTTTGGTTATCGATTGTGCTCCAGGATATGACCATATCGTCTCAGCTATTGGAGGAGCGATTGCAGGGGCAGCTGGTGCTGATTTTTTATGTTATGTTACTCCCGCAGAGCATCTGACCCTCCCTGACTCTGAGGATGTCAGGGAAGGGGTGATTGCTTCAAAAATAGCTGCTCATGCGGCTGATATTGCCAAAGGGAGAGCTGAGGCGCTCAATCTGGATGAGGAAATATCAAAAGCGCGAAAAGCTTTTGATTGGGAAAAACTTATAAGCCTGAGTTTGGACCCAGAGATGGCTAAAAAGAGAAGGGGAGAAGTATCTGAAGACTATAAAAAATGCACGATGTGTGGAGAGTTCTGCGCTATGAGGCAGACTCTGGAGGGATTTGGGGCAGATCCTGAAGAAAAATCCAAAAATGACGAATAAGATAAAAAGAAATTTTTTTAAAGATGTTTCTTAATAAATCAATTAAGAGAAAAGGAGGAGAGATGAGCAGAGGTTTGACCTCGATTTTTTTCCTTATTTGTTTTCTAATTTTTTCATCGGTTGCTTTTGCTCACACTGATAAGTTCGGCGCCCCGGATACCATAAGGATAACTGTTTTACAAGATGACAGTTCGAAACAGGTTCAGGTAAAAGTTTTTCTTTCAAACGATGAGGATATTGTTGCTATTACTGTGCCAATAAAATTCGGTGAGATAGGGAAAGAGCCTGACCTTTATCTGGATTCTGTAAACTTTCACGGGACAAGGGTTGATTATTTTCAATGGCAAAGTGCCTGGCTTGATTCTTCTGAGAACAGGCTAAAGATAGGTTTGATATCTGCTATTTCATCGAATGTTCCAATGTTAAAGCCCGGGGCAGGAGATATAGCCAAGATATTTTTCACTATAAAGGAGAATGCCAAACCACAAGAGATCATTTTGGATACCTGCTTAGTAAAACCCTCTATCACTTTACAGATTGTGCATCAGGATAATAAACAGAAATTGTTCAGTTTCACCCCGGTTTTTGATAATACCAAAGGGAAGATAGTGATTAAGAAGGCAGTAGGCAGGTAACGGTAAATGGTGAACGGAAAACGGTGAACGGTAAACGGAAAACGGTGAACGGAAAACGGTGAACGGAAAAAGGGAAACGGTAGGCAGAAATTCGACTCGATTGATTTTTTCCAAGGCTTGCAATTTAGGCCACACTTATCTCTTGATCAATACTGATTTTTTGAAGTTGATCTGTAAGAATTAAAGCTCTTCTGGTTTAAATCGATAGGGCATCCTGTGTTGTTTCTGCATTTCGAATGCAGAAAAAGAAATTGCCGAATTACAAATTCAGCAACAACAAAATAAAAGATTTGCACCATAACAAAAGTTTTTTTAATTTGAACTTTGTTAATTTTTTCACAAATTTACTTGACAAACCTACATTTTTTAGCATCTTAGTTATGGCAATCCTTTATAAGGAGGAAAGAAATTGTATTTGAATTGGATATTTTCAGAGCGTACCTGGGAGATGAAGTCTTCTGCTATTCGTGAGATACTTAAAATTACTGAGCTTCCGGATGTCATCTCTTTTGCTGGAGGGCTTCCTGCTCCAGAGCTTTTTCCGGTTGATGAACTCAAAGAAGCCTGCGAGTCAGTTTTAACTAAATTTGGACCTCGATCACTTCAATACAGCATCACCTTGGGTTATCCACCTTTAAGGAAGTTTCTGGCTGAAAGGCTTTCTAAAAGAGGAATAAAGGTTGGTTTTGAGGATGTAATGATCACCGCTGGTTCGCAGCAGGGATTGGACCTTGTGGGGAAGGCTTTTCTTGACCGGGGGTCTTTTGTCATCGTTGAGAATCCTACTTATCTGGGAGCGCTACATGCTTTTAAGGCATATAATCCCCATTTTATCACAGTTGAGATGGATGAGGAAGGTATGATTCTGGAGCAGGTTGAAGAGCACATTAAAAAATCCAAGCCCCGCTTAATCTATGCTGTTTCAAATTTTCAGAACCCTTCAGGAATCACCATGAGCAAAAAAAGAAGGGAAAGGTTGGTCGAGCTGGCTAAAGAATATTATATTCCGGTAATAGATGATAATCCCTATGGTGAGCTGAGGTTCAAGGGAGAAGACCTTCCATATTTAAAGGAGTTGGGAGGGGATTGGATTATAGAGCTTGGAACCTTCTCCAAACTCATCTCCCCAGGACTGAGAATTGGATGGATTGTTGTGTCAAAAGAGGTGATGGGAGTTTTCGAGAAGCTGAAGCAGGGAGCAGATCTTCATACCAGCACCTTTGCCCAGCATATGATCTATGAATATGTCAAGAATGGGAATCTGGACAGGCATATAGAGCTTTTAAAAAAAGAATATAGCAAAAGAAGAGATGCTATGATTTCAGCTTTAAAAAAGTATTGTCCAGAAGGTGTGAGATGGACTGAGCCAGAGGGTGGACTTTTCTTATGGGTATTTCTGCCAGAGGGAGTTTCAGCCACAGGTCTTTTGGATAAGGCGGTTGAAAGGAAAGTGGCTTATGTTCCGGGCAAGCCATTTTTTGCAAAAGAGGATAAGGATAACACTTTAAGGCTTAATTTTTCAAATGCTTCCTGTGAAAAAATCGAGGAGGGAATAAAAAGGCTTGCTCAGGTGTTTAAAGAGTATCTTTAAAATTCAAAATTTAAAGTTAAAAATTCAAAAATAAAAATTAAAAATTTAAAAATTTAAAGTTAAAAATGCAAAAATTTTGGTAAGTTATTGGATTTCATAAACTTAATAAAAAAATTGTCGTAAATTAAATTTTGAAAATTTTAGAAAAAAACCTCATTTTTTACTTGACAAAAAAAAGTTTTAAGGTATATTATTTATTGAAAGGACAAAAGGTTAAAAGCCCTTTCAAGTAGCCCCTGAAATCGAATGGATTCGGTAGAGGAGGGGGGAGAAAGTTTTACTGCTATCCCTTCTGGTTAGGTGAGGGATTAGCAAAAGTGTTGTTTTACCCCAATTGATCTCGAGTATCTTTGCTTAAAAAAGGTAGCGAAGAGAAAGGGACAATTATGCTTTCTTCAACAACTTTCATTTAAGTGAGGGGACTTTTTAAGGAGGTGATGAGAAAAAAGAAAAATTAACTTAATCGTTCACTTTTGTATTAACCTTTAAGGAGGAAAGATGAACAAGAAACTTTTATTAGTTCTTTTGATCTCGGCTTTGATGCTTTTCTGTTTTGCCTGGGTATATGCCCGGCATTCAGACGAGACTAAAGGGACTACCGAATCTCAAGAGGCTTTGAAGGAGCTGGCTAAAAAGATGAAACCTCAGATAGGGGATGCGCTTCCGGTTCCAGAAATGCTCCGTTCTGGTGTACTGCCTCGGACTGATGCATTGACCCAAGAGGATGCGATAGAAGATTTTTCTGTGAAAGGCAGGACACTATTAAGGGAAGCTGACATTGAGGAGCCGGCTGAGCAAGCGATATTGGACCCATTAACCTATTGTAGGGCGTGGAATACCATTCCTCCACATTCTGCTTATTTTTACGACCCCTATTCTGTGTGTATGGACACTGTCGAATTTTACACTTTGCAGGATCCAGAGTTTGACCCCGCTATGAGTGGTTGCCCCTATCCGATCTATCCCTGGGAGATCACAGACGTTCAACTGAGGGTCTATACCTCAGATACCTGCACCTTCATTCTCAGCGCAGAGCTTTTCCCAATTTATTGGGGATTTGGATTCACATTTCCATTCTACCCGGCACCCCTTGCACACAGTGACACTTATGCTGTCTTTGCTCCTGGAGGATGGGCATATCTTCAGGTTCCTTTGAAGGACACGATATGCGTCTATGATAGGTTCTTCGCTTCGGTGACCTGGCACAATACTAATGACTATATCTTCCCTTTAAATGGTGATACTTTGTGCTTAGATGGACCACCTGATTACCTATATGGTGCATCACCAGCTTTTGACGGGTCCGGTAGAGATTACATTAGCTGGGTTGGATATTCCTGGGCAGCTGGGCTTTACAATGCCAATGACCTGTATGGTGGAGTTTTTCGGTTAGAGGCTATGGGCTTCACTCGGGACCAGAACGATTGTCCTTATATAGAGGAATACTGGACCTTCAAAGATCCTTATCTGGAGCCTGATCCTTATGTGCTGCCAGGAGTTAGATATGCTCCTTCTGGAGTCCCCGATTTCCACCAGTATGATGCTGACTTCCCCAATGGTGGTTTAGCTTATTGTGGACCAACAGCTCTGGCTAACTGCCTGTGGTGGATGGCTGCTGCAGGAATTATCCCTCCTTTCTGGGATGATACTGATGGGGATGGAGACAACTGGGATCCAGATGAGGTGGATTCATTGATTCTGAGGCTTGCAACCTGCATGGGCACACATCCTGATTCTGGAACCTATATCTGGGATATGGATACGTGCTTAGCGGGGTTAGCAGAGGAGATTCCACTCTGGATTACCCATGAGGAAGTTAAGGAGCCAGAATTTGATTATCTGGCGTATCAGTCGAGATTGTGTCAGGATGTGATTCTGCTTTTAGGGTTCTGGTATGAGGACCCACCGGGTTCAGGCGAATGGTATAGGATCGGAGGTCACTATGTGACCATAGCTGGAGTAGACCATATTCTGTGGCAGATGGCGATAAGCGATCCGGCTCTGAACCCCTTCTGTATAGGTCAAGGATTCTATCGTCCACATATCCCGCCACCTGACTTTTCTCATGATGATGCAGGTAATGTGTCCCATGATCCGTATCAGGTTCTTCCTGATTCGCCCAGCCCGGGTGGAGTGATCTGGCTACCTGAATATACTTATGAGATCTTTCCGCTATTGTTGCAAGGGCTTTTCACGGGTGTGAATGTGCCAACGGAGTTTGAGCCGTTCCAGACTACTTACGTACCAGAGAACCCGGAGCTGATTCGCACTGAGGTCGAATATGCCAAGATTATCTGCCCAGGTGATAAGCGTGTGTGGAAGGAAACCGAGTCCTCAAGGGTCCTTCCGATGAGATTCAACAACGAGGGTGGTTTCGATTGGTTCGATTGGGATGGTCGCGATGGTGCTTGGCATTATGTGGGCTATTCAGGCACGCTCATCTTAGGAATCACTCCTGCTGATTTGCAACAGGACTACGGTGGTGAGGCTGGCGCAGGATTTGAGCCTTACCAGAAATGGGACCAGTGGACAGATTCTCTCGAAGACTGGACCTTTGGGTGGCATCACACCAAATATTACTGTCAGAAGGGCTTGCCTCTGGACATTGACCAGTATGTGATTGGTGCTTTTGACCCTGAGGATGGTGCGTGTGAGGATGCTATTACCGTCAAGTATGTGATTCACAATCGTGGACCAGAGCCACTTTATAATATCGAGAAGGCGATCTATTTTGATATGGATGTTGGAGACTACAATATGAACAGGGTTGACGGTATGGAGCAATACTGCACCATCTGGAGTTATGAGGTCGGATATGAGGAGATGTTGTTCGGTTTGACTCAGAAGCCTATTTATGAAGACAGGTATTGCTGTGGTGGCTTTGGTGTAAGCCAGCCTTACTGGATCTATACTGGTGGACCAGGAGGAGGAGATGGAGGTTGGAATCATGATACTCTTAAGATGATAATGGAGCTTAATCCTTGGGAGATGGATCCGACCGGAGACCAGCCTACAGATGTTGGTCATATGCTCATTGACGAGCCATTCAACTTAGATTCGTGTGAGACCTATTGCAACGAGTATCTGTTCTGGGCTTTTAATGAGAACTTCCCTCCGCCGAATGCACCGACCTTGAAGAAGTTCCTCTTCCAGTTGCTGAAGCAAGAGGGCTTCTACAGAGGAGATGTGACCCCCCCTGGTGCTCTCAACTATGGTGATGTGATTTATCTGGCTAACTTTCTTGGTAAAAGTGGACCAGCACCTATGCCATTCACGGATCAGGGCGATGTGACCCTCCCTCCTGCTATCAACTATGGAGATGTGATTTATCTGGCTAACTATCTTGGTAAAGGTGGACCAGCACCGACCGACTATTCGCGTCTGCAGAAAGAGATAGACCAATGCTACTGGGTGAGACCAAGCCTGTTTGTGGATGATAGATTTAAAGACTTAGGTCAGTAATCTGAAACCTCTTACGGATAAAGAAACCCTTCCCGCATTTTGCGGGAGGGGTTTTTTTTTAATATTATTCCCAACAGATGGAACGGATTGAACGGAGAATTCCCAACAGATTAAACTGATTAAACGGATTTAACAGCAGATTGAGCAGATTAAACGGATGATTCCCAACGGATTAAACAGATTGGTCAACGGATTAAACGGATTGAACGGATGATTCCCAACGGATTAAACAGATAAAACAGATAAGAGGTTTTCGGTAACACACGTTGTTTCCAATGTGTGTCATCACAGGTTGGGACAACCTGTGTTACTTTCTGTCCTCACCCCCTGGCCCCCTCTGCACAAGTGGGGAGGGGGAAAGAGGAAGGGAGGGGGAAACTATTATGGTCTTCTCTTTTTGAACAAAGACCAAACCGGGCTTTGCCCCTTTTGGCTTTTTCACATATTTTATGAGTGTGAAAATCACAGGGGCTTTGCTTGATTTTTTTGCCCGGCTGAAATAGGCGGCTATTTTGGCTGTCTCGGTTATGGAGCTTTTTGAGGGGCTTTTGTCTTTATTTTGTTTTTTCAAGATAACATGGGAGCCGGAAACATCCTGGGCGTGAAACCAGAGGTCGTATGATTTTGCTAAATGAAAGGTTAGATAGTCGTTTTCTTTGTTGTTTTTTCCGACTAAAACTTTCAAACCATCTGAGGTTAAAAACTCACGCGGGGAGTAAGGTGTTTTTTTCTTTTTTTTCTTCTTTATCTTTTCTTTTTTTCTTATTAAACCTGACTTCAAAAAAACATTTTTTATATCTTCAAGTTCAGATAGTTTTTCTTTTTTGTTTAAATCAAAAAGGAGCTTTTCCAAAATCAAGACCTCTTTCCGGGTTTTTTCTTTTCTTTTCTTGATTATTTTAAGCCCTCCCTTTAATTTTTTGTATTTCTTAAAATAGGCTTGCGCATTTCTTAAAGGGGATAAAATAGGGTTTAATTTTATTTCTACTTCTCTTTGACCTTCTTCAAATATGTCTTTTAAAATAATTTTTTCTTTCCCCTTTTTTATCTGGTTTTTATAGAAAAGTAATAGGCCGCCGAATTTTTTGTATAGTTCGTAATTTTCAGCTTCTTTTAAATCTTTTTTTAAGTTCTTCTCTCTCTTTTTAAGTTTCGAGATATTTTTTTGAATAATTGTGGATAGATATTTTTTCTGTTCTTTTAATTTTTCTTTTTCGATTTTAAGGAAAAAGAATTTCTTTATCGCTAAGTTGAGCTTACTGAATCTGATCTTCTTTTGGTCTGGAACAAATGGTAGGTCAAAAAGGGATAAAGATATTGGGTTTTTATTTTTATCTAAGATTATTTGAGGTGAGATTTTGTAGTTTGAGATTTCTTTAATTTTTTTGAAAAAGTTTTCCCATAAAAATCTTTTCAGCTCAGAGGTCAAATCTTTTATTTTACTCTCAAATTTTATGGATGAGTCAAAAGAGATGGTTTTTGCTAAATTCAGGTCTATTCCGTTGAAATTGTTTATAAGAAAAAAGAGTATGTCATTTTCTTTTTCTTTTTTTAAAAGTTTAAAAAACCCCTCTTTTTCAAGCTCAAAAGGATTTTTTTTCTTGTGAGGTGGAGGGGGTTTGTATTTCAATCCAACTTCTATCTGGCGATATCTGCTTTTTTGTGGGTCTATTTTTTTTAAACAATTCAGGATTACATTATCCTTAAATCTTTTGAGGATTAAATTGCTGTTTCTCCCTGTTAGCTCTAGGACCAGCTCGATTTCTTCTGTTCTCTTGATACAGAAAATCTTTACTATTCTGTCAAAATTCATCTGTTCTATTTTTTGGATTAAGCTAAATTCTGCTTGTTTGAAAAGATTGGTTGGAGCAAAGTCTTTTCTTAAGGATGCGTATGCATCAGGAGATTGGATTTCTTTTTCATCCAATATCTCAATTCTAAAAAAATCAGGATGCGAACAGAAAAGAAAAGCGTTTCTCTCTTTTTTATCCTGAGTTAAAAATAAAACATCTTTTTTGTCCTCGGATAAAAGTATTCTTGTAATTTTTTTACCCAGAAGATTTTGTCTTAATTCTTGTATAAGACAAAAGATGTAAATGGAGCTAATGACCATTTTGAACTCTTTTTTAATTTTAATCTATTTCTTTTTAAAGGGGTGTCAAGGGTAATTGTTACTATAGCTTTTTAAAATGTAGGCACAGATTTATCTGTGCAAATAAAATACACGAATAAATTCGTGCCTACAAGTTTACAGTGATTTGGGTTGTAATCTAACTGAATCATAATTCTTCTATTCACTCCTGTGGCATCGGAGCCGTAAAGGCTCCGCTACGCGTAACAAAGGGTTTATCCCAATGCCGGAGCAGGTAACGAAATGTCACTTCAAAAATAGTTCGTTTATGATTTTATTTTTACTTTTATTTCAAGAAAATGGATTTTTAGCATGCCGACAATAGTATATAAAGAAATTGACTTTTTTTATAAAAGTTTTATCTTAAGGTCTGAAACAAAGGAGAGCATATGGAAGAGGAGTTGAAACAAAGGCTAAAAAATTTAAGGGATTATCTTTGACCTCTCTGCAAAAGAAAAAGAGGTTATAAACTTAGAGAAAAAGACAACTGAGCCGGATTTCTGGAAAGACCAAAAGAAAGCTTATTCTATACTGAAAAGAATTGATTCATTAAAGAATTTGATTCAGAGATGGGAGAAGCTGAAAGAGGAGCTGGATGATGGTTTAATCCTATATGATTTAGCTTCTGAAGATTCGGATCCAAAGAGCTTAAAAGAGGCTGAAAGAAACCTTTTTGAGATAAAAGAAAGAATCGAAAAATTTGAGCTTTTGACCATTCTTTCAGATGAAGATGACCCAAAGGATGCTTTATTGACCATTCATCCAGGAGCAGGTGGGACTGAGTCTTGCGATTGGGCGGAGATGCTTTTGCGAATGTATCTGAGGTGGGTTGAGAAAAAGGGTTTTAAGCATAACATCATAGATTATCAACCAGGGGATGAAGCTGGTATAAAAAATGCCACAGTTGAAGTTTTAGGAGGATATGCCTATGGATTTTTGAAGGCTGAATCAGGGGTTCACCGTCTGGTAAGAATATCACCTTTTGATGCAAATAAACGTCGCCATACCTCTTTTGCCTCTGTTTTTGTCTATCCTGAGGTGGAGGATATCATAATTGTGGAGTTAAAAGATGATGATTTAAAGATAGATACCTTCAGAGCATCTGGTGCCGGAGGACAGCACGTTAATAAGACTTCCTCTGCTGTGAGGATAACTCACATTCCAACCGGGATGGTTGTGCAATGCCAGTCAGAGCGCTCCCAGTTCAGAAACAAGGAGAATGCGATGAAGGTATTGAAATCGAGGCTTTATCAATATTACAAAGAGAAAGAAGAGGAAAAGCAGGCCAAGATCGAATCGACTAAAAAGAAGATCGAGTGGGGTTCCCAGATAAGGTCATACGTTTTCCACCCTTATAATATGGTTAAAGACCACCGCACCGGAGTTGAGACCTCTGATATTCAAAAGGTTATGGATGGGGAGTTGGATGAGTTTATACATTCATATTTGAGTAAGAAGGAGAAATAATATTTGATTTAGTAATTGTCCAATAAAATAAACATAATACGTAGGGGAGACCCTCGTGGTCTCCCGCTGGTAGTTGGGAGGGGACCCCCCCCGCCAGAGGCGGGGGGATTTCGCCAAGCTCAACAAGCCCCTCCCCTACAGAAAAATTTGCATTATTTAATTGGAATGGTATTAGATTGTGCATAGAATAAAAACTTAAGTTATGTTCTGCTGGAAATGTAAAAATGAAATTGAATTGGATAGAAAGCCAAATCGGGGTGATGTCTGTCCTAAGTGCGGAGCTTATCTGCGCTGTTGTTATAATTGTAGTTTCTATGATTCTGGAGCTCATAATAGGTGCAGGGAGCCTCAGGCTGAGTGGGTGGGGGATAAAGAGAAAGCTAATTTCTGCGATTATTTTCAGATTGGAAAGACTCCTTTTTCTAAGGATAAGAAAAAATCTAAGGGAGATGTGAAGAAGAAGTGGGGTGATTTGTTTAAGGATTGAGAAGATTATCACATAGAGCACAGGTTGCCCGACAAGATAGTGTAGATAATTTGTCAAGTAGTCCTCCGGACATACTTGACCTATCCTGTCATTCCGGGCAAAGCGAGGAATCTCGGTAAGAGATTGCTTCGCCCATGTGGGCTCGCAATGACAGTGTAAAGAAATGTTAGAGACACCACACTAGGAGACAACCTGTGCTACCGAAGAAAAGGAGCAAAAGGAGTCGGGGATGGATATTATTTCTGAGTTAAGAAAGAAGGCTAAGGAGAAAAGAAAAAGGGTGGTTCTGCCTGAGGGGGAGGAGGAGAGGATAATTAAAGCGGCGAAGATTATATCGGAGCAGGGAATCGCTTTTGTTACTTTGTTAGGTGAGGAGAAAAAGATTGAGAAACTTGCTTCTGAAAATGGATTGGTTTTAAATAAGGTTAAAGTGATAAATCCTGAAAAGTCTTTTGAAT
Organism: Candidatus Zixiibacteriota bacterium; assembly: GCA_030615745.1. GTDB lineage: Bacteria > Zixibacteria > MSB-5A5 > MSB-5A5 > SM23-73-2 > SM23-73-2. The sequence goes on from JAUWYR010000032.1 coordinate 13,947, forward strand.
TCGATGAATACACACAAGAATATTTCAAACTCAGAGAGAAAAAGGGTATAACTTTTGATAGGGCAAAAAAGATGATGAGAAATCCTTTATATTATGGTGCGATGATGGTGAGAAAAGGTGAGGTGGATGGGTCAGTTGCTGGGTCTGTGAACACCACTGCTGATGTCCTGAGGGCTGGTATCCAGATAATCGGCTTGGCCTCTGGAATAAAATCTGTTTCAAGCTCTTTTCTTTTGGTTTTTCCTGAGTTTATGGGAGTGAAAGATAAGGTCTTCGTTTTTGCAGACTGCGCTGTTATACCTGACCCTGATCCTGAAGATTTAGCAAGCATCGCTGTCTCATCAGCTAAAACAATGAAAATTTTGGTAGGAGAAGAGCCTAAAGTTGCCATGCTCTCTTTTTCCACCAAAGGCTCTGCTAAACACGAGATGGTGGATAAAGTTGTTGAAGCCACACAGATAGCTAAAAAAATAGCACCTGGCATTAAAATAGATGGGGAGCTTCAATTGGATTCCGCTATAATTCCTGATGTTGCCAAAAAGAAGTCCCCTGAATCGACTGTGGCAGGTCTTGCCAATGTTTTGGTATTCCCTGATCTGAACTCTGGAAATATAGGTTACAAGCTTGCCCAGAGGTTGGCCGGAGCTTTTGCTATCGGTCCTATTATTCAGGGTCTGGCTAAACCAGCAAATGACCTTTCAAGAGGATGTAGTGTTGACGATATAGTAAATGTGGTTGCTGTTGCAATGCTTTTGACTTAAGAGATAATTTGTCAAGTAGTCCTCTGGACATACTTGACCTACTATTCTGTCATTCCGAGCGAAGCGAGGAATCTCGGCAAGAGATTGCTTTGCAATGACGGTGTAAAGAAATGTTAGAGACACCACATCAGTGTTGCAATGACCTTAGCTTAAGATGAAAAGAAAAGATATCGGTATTGATCAAAAGATAAAAAAAATATTCTTAGCAGGGATTATTCAGGGCTCAAATAAGGGAAAGGTGTTGTATAATCAGGATTACAGGAAAAGGATAAAGTCCATTTTTAAAAAATACCTACCTGAAACAAAAATCATCGATCCGGTTGAACTTCATCCGAAATCAGCTTATTATGATTCAAAAAAAGCAAAAAAGGTCTTTTATCAATCTGTAAAGCAATGCTTGTGTTCTGATTTGATCATTGCTTATATCCCTGAGGCAAGCATGGGAACTGCTATTGAGATGTGGGAGTGCTTTAAAAATAAAATTCCTGTGTGGACAATATCTACTCTTAAAGAAAACTGGGCAATAAAATTTTTATCTAAGAAAAATTTCTTGTCATTTGATGAATTGGAAACGTATTTAAAAAATAACTTAAAGGGATAGAAAGTATGCCAACATACGAATATCTTTGTGAGTCCTGCGGATTTAAGTTCGAGACTTTTCAAAAGATGACCGATGAGCCTTTAAAAAAATGTCCGAAATGCAGGGGGAAATTAAGAAAGCTTATCTCAGGTGGTGGAGGTCTTTTGTTCAAAGGCTCCGGTTTCTATACCACAGACTACAGAAGCGAGTCCTACAAAGCTAAAGAGAAGCAGGAGAAAAAATCATATTCAGAAGTAAAGGACAAAGAGGTTGTTCCCAAGCCGAAAGTAAAATCATCTGATTGAATTTTACCAAATAAAGTCCCCAATAATTTTAATCATTTTAAGCTTTTTTTATTGCATTTTGTCTGTTATTATATTAAAATGTAAAAAAGAGGTGGTGCTTTATTATGCTTAAGACAATTTTTTGTCTGATCAGGATAATTTATTTGAGCGGGAGCTTGGGCAGATTTGACCTCCATAAAATATAATGTTTTAAAATTCAAAAAAAAGGAGGTTAGAGATGTCAGGACATTCCAAATGGGCAAGTATTAAAAGAAAAAAGGGGAAGACAGATGCGCAGAGGGGGCAGCTTTTTACCAGGTTAATAAAAGAGATAACAGTTGCTGCACGTGAAGGAGGAGGAGATCCTGAGGGTAATCCGAGATTGAGGGTAGCTATCCAGTCAGCAAAGGGCGCTAATATGCCCCAGACTAATATCGATAAGGCGATAAAGAGGGGAACAGGGGAGCTACCCGGGGTCTCTTATGAGTCGGTAAGCTATGAGGGATATGGTCCAGGTGGAGTTGCGATGTTGATCGAGACTTTGACTGACAACAAAAACCGAACGGTGGCTGAGATCAGACACATTATGTCAAGGCATGGAGGAAACATAGGAGAGGTCGGGTGCGTTGGCTGGATGTTCCATAAAAGAGGTGCGATCTCTGTGGATAAAGAGAAAGTGGATGAGGAAAAGCTTTTTATGGTGGCTGTTGATGCTGGAGCTTTAGATGTTAAGCTCGAGGGTGATAGCTTTGAGATCCTCACCGAGTTTGAGAATTTTGATAAGGTGAAAAAGGGTTTGGAGGAGAACAATATCCCACTTGATCAGGCTGAGATCACTATGATTCCACAAACCGTTGTAAAACTGGAAGGTAAAGAAGCTGAGCAGATGTTGAAACTGATGGAGGATCTGGAGGGGCACGATGATGTGCAGAAGATCTATGCTAACTTCGATATAGCTGTGGAGATTATGGAGAAAATGACAGCATAAAAAAAATCGTTTGAATGTCCGAAGGACTCTTGGCGCTTCGCATATGAAAAAAAACCTTTTAATCTTAGGAGTAGACCCTGGGTCATCAAAAACTGGATTTGGACTGATTCGGGTTGAAAACAAAACCTTTTGCCTTCTGGATTATGGGGTTATTTCCACCTCTCAAAAAGATCTCCCTTATAAACTCAAGGAGGTCTATGAGGGTCTTTTGAAAATAATAAAAAAAAATAAACCGGATGCTTTAGCTGTAGAGGATGCTTTTTATAAAAAGAATGCGAAGACCCTTTTAGTTATGGGTCAGATCAAAGGCGCTGTGATTCTGGCTGGGATTAATTCAAATCTTTCAGTTTGGGAGTATTCCCCTACCCAGATAAAATCCGCAGTGGTCGGGATTGGAAACGCATCAAAAGTTCAGGTTCAATATATGGTAAAAAACCTTTTAGGATTGGAAAAAATTCCAGAGCCAGAAGATGCTTCTGATGCCTTAGCTGTTGCTTTGTGCCATCTTCAAAGGAGAGGAAATTGATAGCCTATTTGGAGGGAAAACTCGTTGAGAAAACTCCAACTGAATTGGTTTTAGATGTGGGTGGAATTGGGTATCATCTTCAGATTCCTTTATCCACCTACGAGAGATTAGGGAAAAATGGTTCCCGAATCAAAATTCTGACCTATCAATATGTGCGTGAGGATGCGTTCAAGCTTTTTGGATTTGTAACTTTGGAGGAAAAAAATCTTTTTGAGCTTTTGCTCTCAGTCTCAGGGATCGGACCCAAAATCGCCCTGGGAATTTTATCCTGTATCTCAGTGGATGATTTCAATCGTTTTATAACTTTAGAAGATCTGGATTCTCTAACTGGGATCTCAGGTATAGGTAAAAAGACTGCCAAAAGGTTAATCGTTGAACTGAAGGATAAAATAGACCAGGATTTCAAAATAGAAAAAGGGACCATATTTAAGGACAAAGTCAAGTTGGATTTAGCAGGACAGGCAATAAATGCTTTGATCTCTTTGGGGTTTACCAAATATCAGGCTAAAGAGGCTGTAAAAAGTGCAATAGAGAGGGCTCAAAAAAAGCTCGGATTGGAGGAACTCATTAAACAATCGCTTAAGTTTTCTAAATAAAAAAAGGAGCTTTTTTGAAAAAGAGATTAACAATACCTAACCGTCTTTCTGATGAACTTGAATTTGATCTAACATTAAGGCCAACTTCTTTAGGGGAGTTTGTGGGTCAGAAGAAGATCAAGGAGAATCTAAGAATTTTCATCCAGGCAACAAAGAAAAGAGGTGAGGCATTAGACCACGTTCTTTTTTATGGTCCTCCTGGTCTGGGCAAGACCACCTTGGCTTATATAATGGCGAGGGAGTTAGGTGTCCAGATCAAATCCACATCAGGTCCGGTCTTAGAGCGTCCAGGTGATTTAGCAGGTATTCTCACTAACCTGGAAGAAAAGGAGGTTTTATTTATAGATGAGATCCACCGTCTTAGCCATGTGGTGGAGGAGTATTTGTATCAAGCCATGGAGGATTTCTCCATTGATATAATGATAGATAAAGGACCTTCAGCTCGTTCAGTTAAACTGAGTTTAAAGCCCTTCACTTTGATCGGAGCCACAACCAGAGCAGGACTTTTGACCTCTCCATTAAGGGAGAGGTTCGGAGTTGTTGGAAGATTAGATTTTTATAATTCTTCTGATCTGGAAAAGATAATTTTGAGATCAGCTAAGATATTAAATATAATGATAACAAAGGATGGGGGAGAGGAGATAGCAAAAAGATCAAGAGGGACCCCGAGGGTTGCAAACAGACTTTTAAGAAGGGTCAGGGATTTTGCTGAGGTTAAAGCTCAAGGCAAAATAGATAAAGCTGTTGCTATAGATGCTTTGAGGATGCTGGATGTGGATGAGTTAGGTCTGGATGAGATGGACAAAAAAATAATTAGCACCATAATTTTTAAATTCAACGGTGGTCCAGTTGGGATTGGCACTCTGGCAGTTGCAGTTGGAGAGGAGGGTGAGACTATTGAGGAGATCTATGAGCCTTATTTGATCCAGGAGGGTTTTATCAACCGAACTCCGAGGGGCAGAGCAGCAACGCCATTTGCTTACAAACATATGGGAGTTGAATTTGATAAGGATATTCAAAAGAGGCTTTTATGAGGATACTTCTGCACTGCTGTTGTGCTCAATGCGCAATCTATCCTTTGAAAAAATTAAGAAAAAAAGGTCATGATGTCACCGGGTTCTGGTATAACCCCAATATCCATCCATTCACCGAATACCGTAATCGATTGGAGGCTCTAAGATATTTTGAGGGGATAGAAGGTTTTCCAGTGATATATAAAGATTCTTACGACTTGGAGAAATACTTAAAGAAGGTGATAGATGAGTTAGATAATCGATGTCGAAATTGCTATGAGCTAAGGCTTTTTAAAACAGCAGAGGTTGCAAGAAAGGAGGGATTCGACAGATTTTCCACCACCCTTCTGGTCAGTCCTTATCAGAAACATTCTTTGATAAATGAGGTCGGTGAAAAAGTGGCAAAGGAGATCGGTGTCGATTTTTTTTATGAGGATTTCAGACCGGGGTTTTACGAGGGGAAAAACTTCGCAAAAGAGAACAATATCTACCGTCAAAAATATTGTGGATGTATCTTCAGTGAGAGGGAGAGATACCAAAAAAAGAAGGGGAGATGAGATTTGAGATAACTTAAAAAAAATTTATTATGTTTATCAATCTCGGAAAGCTTCTTATTCTCTTTGGAGCGTTACTTATCCTTTTAGGGGCTTTCCTTTTACTTGTGGGGAAAATCCCCTTTTTAGGAAAGCTACCCGGCGATATTCATATCCATAAAAAAGGTTTCGATTTCTATTTTCCCCTGGCAACCTGTATTTTGATTAGCATTGTGTTATCAATAATATTGATTTTTTTCGGAATTTTTAGAAAGTAGGTCAAGTATTCCCCGCTTATAGCGGGAATACTTGACAGAAGATAATTTGTCCGGATCGCTGCGGCGGGTGGAAGATGCAGTGGCTGCTTATTTGGCTGTCTATTTAGCGATGGTGGTTATTGGCACTGTTTAACCATCTGTTGTGGAGCAGGAGTGATAGGCGGAGGCATAGGTTGTTTAATAGCTATGACATAATGAGACAATTATGAGGAAATTCCTATTCTATCTTATCTTTGTTATTACCTCTGGTGTTATCTGCGGTCTAGTAGTGAAGATAATAAGTCTTCCAGAAAATTTTTGGTCTTACTTTTTCGCTTTCGGCTTTATTTGGTTAATTCTCTGGCAGGTTTTTGATTTCTTCTACCAAAGATTATTCCCGGGTGAAAAAATGTTCCGCTCTCAGAAAAAGGGTTAAAGATAATTTGTCAAGTAGTCCTCCGGATATACTTGACCTACAAAAGAATTTTTTATGGGTAATATCAGAAGATATTATATTCCTGATGCGATCTATTTTATTACTTGTGTTAGTTATCATAGGAAAGAACTGTTTAATAAAGTTGTCAATATCGATTTGTTCTGGAGAATTTTTAAGGAAGTGAAGAAAATATATTCTTTAAAGATTTATGCTCATGTTTTGCTTTATGAGCATTTCCATTTTTTGATAAATCCTGCAAAAGGTAATATTTCAAAGGTGATGCACTCTTTAAAAATCAGTTTCTCCAAAGAATATAAAAAAATACATAATATCGAAGAAAATATCAGGCTTTGGCAATATAGGTTTTGGGATCATATAATTAGAGACGAGAATGATTTCAAGACCTACTTCGATTATATTCATTACAATCCGGTAAAACACCGACTGGTAAAGAGACCTGAAGATTTTGGAGAATCAAGCTATAGATTTTGGGTTAGGAAGGGAGTTTATCAGCTTGGCTGGGGTTATGGTATAGATGAGAAATTGGAAGAGTTAGATTTGGAATAATAGTCACTCGTCAAGTGCCCTTCAGGACACTTGACCTACAAAAGAGCTTTATGAAAATTGCTGATTACGATTTTTACCTGCCTCCGGATTTGATAGCACAATACCCTCTGGGAAAAAGGGATCATTCAAAGCTTTTGGTTTTACACAGAGATTCAGGTGAAATCGAGCATAAGATTTTTTATGAAGTAATAGATTACTTCGAACCAGAAGATGGACTAGTTATAAACCAGACCAAAATTTTCCCAGCTCGGCTTTTTGGTAATTTAGATGGGACATCTTCGAAGATTGAGATTTTGCTTTTAAGAAAAGTTAAAGATGATCTCTGGGAGGTTCTGGTTAAGCCTGGGAGGAAAGCAAAAATCGGGAAAAGGATCGTTTTCAATCAAGATAAATTGAGTTGTGAGATTCTGGATAATGCCCTTTCTGGTGGGAGATTGGTAAAATTCTTTTATCAGAAGGATTTTTTTGATATAATAGACAAAATAGGGGTGATTCCCTTGCCACCTTATGTCAAAAGGGAGCCGGAGCCAAAAGATAAGATAACTTACCAGACCGTTTATGCTAAAGAAAGAGGAGCTGTTGCTGGACCAACTGCGGGGTTTCATTTCACAGAAAAGCTTTTGGAAAAAATTAAAGCTAAAGGTATATTGGTGATACCTCTGGTTTTGCATGTGGGATTGGGAACTTTCAGACCGATTAAAGTTAATGAGCCTGAAAAGCACAGGATGGAACCAGAATATTTCAAAATTGAAAAAGACTCAACGGAGGTGATAAACAAGATTAAATCAAAAGGAAAAAGAATAATCGCTGTTGGAACCTCGACTGTGAGAGCCTTGGAGACAGTAGCAAGCGATGATGGCTTTGTAAAACCTCAAAGAGGATGGACTGATAAATTCATCTATCCCCCTTATGAGTTTAAAGTAGTCGATGCTATAATCACCAATTTTCACCTACCTAAATCGACTTTGCTACTTTTGGTCTCCGCTTTTGCAGGGAGGGATTTAATCTTAAAAGCATACAAGAATGCTATTAAAAAAGAATATAGATTTTATAGCTATGGAGATGCAATGTTATTGGTCAACGGATAGAACAACGGATGGAACGGATTAAACGGATAAATCCCAACGGATGAAACGGATTGAGCGGATAATTCCCAACAGATTAAACGGATTGAACAGATAAGTCAATTAATAAAGCGGAGGATAGATGAGGACGGTTGCGATAATAGTTGCAGCAGGCAAAGGCACCCGGATTGACAATAAGGTTTTAAAGCAGTTTATAGAGATTGCTGGTAAGCCTGTTGTGGTTCATACTCTCGAGAAATTCGAATTATGTAGTTCTGTAGATGAGATGCTTCTGGTTGTTCCTGAAGATTACCTGTCTTATAGTATGGAGATGGTGAATAAATTCAATTTCAAAAAGATAAATAAGATAATTCCTGGAGGTGAAAAGCGACAGGACTCTGTATATAAAGGTCTTTTGGCTATACCCCATAATACAAAAATTGTGATGATTCACGATGGAGTTAGAGCATTGGTAAAAGTGTCCAGGATAACAGAGTCAATTAAGCTGTGCAGAGAATGTAGCGCGGTGATATTGGCAGTTCCGGTTAAAGAAACTGTCAAAAGAGTTGAGGATTTCTCTGTTATCACAACTTTAAATAGAGAGAGATTATGGAGTGTGCAAACTCCTCAGACTTTCGATTATAAGCTAATTTTGGATGCTTACAAAAAAGCTAAAGAAGATGAGTTTGTGGGCACTGATTCCTCCTCATTGGTTGAGAGGTTGGGGATTGAAGTTAAAGTTATAGAAGGGGATTATGATAATATTAAAATTACCACCAAAGAGGATTTGTTGTTTGCACAGGAGATTTTGAAAGATGAAAGGTTATAGGTTATAGGTAATAGGTAATAGGTAATAGGTATTAGTTGTTAGTTTTTAAAGCAGACCTAAAGGTTTGTCCTGAAATTGTGCGGAGGCGTGGATTGCTAAATATTGGCTTTGGTTATGATGTTCATAAGTTAGTTGAGGGGAGGGAGCTGATTTTAGGTGGGGTCAAAATCCCTTTTGATAAAGGGCTTTTGGGGTTCTCTGACGCGGATGTTCTATCCCATGCTATAGGAGATGCATTGTTGGGCTCTCTGTGTTTAGGAGATCTGGGAAAACATTTTCCAGATACAGACAAAAAATATAAAGGGACTTCCAGTCTGAAGCTTTTGAGAATTATAAATGAAAAATTAAAAATTAAAAATTCAAAGATACTCTCTATCGATTCTACTATTGTGGCTGAAAAACCTAAGCTTAAAAATTATATAGATGATATGAGAAAAAACATTTCGAATGCTTTGAACCTAAAAATTGAGCAGGTCTCAGTTAAAGCAACAACTACTGAAGGATTGGGTTTTACTGGTAGAGGTGAGGGAATGGCTGCTTTTGCTGTTGTTCTGGTGGAAAGTAGAGAAATTTAGATGGCGGATTTTTTAATCACAAAAGCTGATGACCTTTCGAATCTGATTTTTATCTATGGTGCATTCTGGTTTTATCTTTTTTTATTTTTTAGCAACATCGCAGAGAATCTTTTCCCACCTTATCCGGGAGATACGGTGATTTTAGTTGGTGGATATCTAGCATCTGCGGATAAATTGAGCTTTTTCGGTGTTTTTTTAACCTCCCTTTTTGGATGTTTAACCGGAGCTATGATCTTATACTTTTTGGGTTTGAAAAAGGGAAGGAAGGCGTTCAAAAAAGGTAAGATTTTAAATCTTTCTAATCTAACTAAAATCGAGAGATGGTTCAAAAAATATGGGGAGGAGGTTATATTAGGTTCAAGGTTTCTAACTGGAATAAGGTCAGGTGTGGCTCTTGGCGCTGGAGTAGGAAACGTTAAAATTGAAAAGATGGTTATCTACAGCTCTATAAGCATTGCTTTATGGAATGGACTTTTAATATTTTTAGCGGCTATCTTTCATAAAAATTGGCAAGCTTTATATAGATTCTTCGTAGTATACAACAGAGTGGTTTTGATTTTAGTTATCGTCATTTCAGCAGTAGCCTTATTTATATTGGTTAAAAAAAGGTTAAAAAATACTCAGAACACAAACTAAAAGGAGAAAAGTTGAAAATTTTGGTCCTTTTGGGGGGAACATCTTTTGAAAGGGATGTTTCTTTGGCAAGTGGAGAGGCTATAGTTGACGCTTTGAAAAAAGCTGGCCATGAGGTTATTCCAGTTGATACCGCGAAAGGGAAAAAGCTCCTATCTTCTTCGACTCAATTTTTGCCTGAAGGGGTAAAGCAAAAACCTCCGGATGTTAAGTCTCTTCAGAGGATAAGAAAAGAGCTAACTTTAAAAACTATCGAATCTTTTGACTTAAAAGAGGCGGATGTTATCTTCTTAGCCTTACATGGTGCACCGGGTGAGGATGGAACTATCCAGGCTTTATTGGATATGACCGGAAAGCCCTATACCGGCTCAGGAATGCTTGGTTCAGCTTTGGCGATGAATAAGGCTATGGCTAAAAAAATCTTTGAATATGAGGGGATTTTAACCCCGAAATGGCTCCTTTTAGAATCCTCAAATCTGACCGATATAGCTGAAATAGAAGATGAGATTGAAAAAAAACTCGGTTTCCCCTGTGTGGTCAAGCCGAATGATCAAGGTTCGACTGTGGGGTTTTCTTTAGTAGAGGAGATGAAAGATTTAAAGGAAGCTTTTGAAAAAGTGAAAAAATTTACAGGTCAAATCCTTATTGAGGAATATATTTCTGGAAGGGAGCTCACAGTTGGGATTTTAGATGATAAGCCACTCCCAGTAATAGAGATTATCCCTGAGCACGGAATCTATGATTACGAGTGCAAATATACCAAAGGTAAAAGCGGTTATATATGTCCTGCAAAGCTTTCAAAAGAGAAGACTGAAGAGATTCAAAAAATCGGTTTGAAAGCTTTTAAAGCCTTGGGGTGTCAAGATTATGGGAGAGTTGATTTCAGGTATTCGGAGGATGAGAAGTTTCTTTGTCTGGAGGTGAATTCTTTGCCAGGGATGACCGTAACGAGCTTGGTTCCTAAGGCAGCAAAGGCAATTGGAATTGAGTTTCCAGAACTTGTGGACAGGATTGTAAATTTGGCTTTAAAGAAGAAAAAATGAATAATAAACAAAAATTAGATGCAATTATTTTCGATATGGGAAGCACTCTAATTGAGTTCGAGAACTCCTCCTGGGAAGTTCTTAATAAATTGTGCGCTAAAAATAGTTACGAGTTTCTGAAAAAGAAAAACCTAATCGAGATAGATTACAAGATTTGGCTTTTTTTACTTGAATCAGGGTTTGAAAAAGTTTTTAAAGATTCAGACAAAAACTTAAAAGAGATTAAATTTGAAGATATGATGGCATCTTTTTTTAAAAGACTGAAGTTTGAAATCTCTGATGGATTGTATTCGAATTTTCTTGAGGCATACTATAAGCCGGTTACCGAACAGATAACATTGGTTGATGGAGCAGTTGATGTTTTAAGATTTTTTAAAGGTAAAAAAATAAAAATTGGATTGATCTCCAATACCATATTTTCTGAAAGGTTTCATTTAGATGAGCTGAAAAGATTTGGGATCTTTCCTTTTCTGGATGTTTTCTTGTTTTCCTCAGAGGTAGGATATAAAAAACCTCATCCTGAAATCTTTAAATTATGTCTTAAAAAATTAAATGTCAAACCGAAAAACTCAGCCTTTCTTGGGGATAGATTAGTGGAGGATATTGGGGGCGCACAAAATATGGGAATCAAGGCTATTTTGTTGGCTAAAAAAGGAAGGGATTATTCAAAACCTATTGTTCCTGATGGGAAAATAGAGGATTTATATCAGCTTGAAAATGAGGTTCTGAAATTTTTTGAAATCTAAAGGTAAAAGATGGCTTTAAGATTTTTTAACACGCTCACAAGAAAGAAAGAGGAGTTTGTTCCGATTGAACCAGGGAAGGTTGGGATGTACTGCTGTGGTCCCACAGTTTACGATTATGCTCATATTGGAAACTTCAGAGCCTATATGTTTGAGGACCTTTTAAGAAGATACTTAGAATACAAAGGGTTTAAAGTAACTCAGGTGATGAACGTAACCGATGTTGATGATAAGACCATTGCTGGTTCTCGGGCAAAGAATATATCTTTGTCCGAATATACAAAAAGGTATAAAGATGCTTTTTTTGAAGACCTCGATTATTTAAATATAGAGAGGGCTGAACACTTTCCTGAAGCAACCGCACATATAAAAGAGATGGTCGATTTGGTAAAAAAACTTCTGGATAAAGGTTATGCTTATCGTTCAAACGGGGATATTTATTTTAAGCTATCGAGTTTTAAAGAGTATGGGAAGCTTTCGAAGATGAAGCTTGAAAATTTAAAAATCGGAGCAAGGGTTGCATCAGACGAATATGAAAAAGAACAGGCTTCAGATTTTGCTTTATGGAAAGGATGGGACCAAAAGGATGGTGATGTTTTCTGGGAGACTGAGCTGGGCAAAGGTAGGCCGGGATGGCATATCGAATGCTCAGCTATGAGCATGAAATATCTTGGCGAGCATTTCGACATTCATACTGGAGGGGAAGATAATATATTCCCTCATCATGAGAACGAGATCGCTCAGTCTGAATCGGCAACCGGTAAAAAATTCGTCAATTTCTGGCTCCATAATGGGTTTCTTATGGTCGAGGGAAAAAAAATGGCTAAATCATTTGGAAACTACTACACTTTAAGAGACCTTTTAAACAAAGAGTATAATCCTATGGCAATAAGGTATCTTTTGATGTCCACCCATTACCGACAGCAACTAAATTTCACCTTTCAGGGATTGGAGGCAGCTAAAAATGCAATACAAAGGCTTTTTGACTTCCTTGATAATCTAAAAAGGGTGAAAGAAGAAAAAGATAATTCAGAAGTAGATAGTTTATTACAAAAGGCAAAAATGAAATTTGAGGATGTCTTAGATGATGATTTGAATATCTCCGAAGGATTGGGGGTTATATTTGATCTGGTGAGGGACATTAATAGATTAATTGATGATGAAAAGATCTCAAGAAATGATGCTTTAAAGGTAATAGAGCAGATGAGAAGTTTTGATAAGGTCTTAGGTGTTTTGGAAAAAGATGAGCTGGTCTTAGATGAGAGGATAAAGGAATTGATCAAAAAAAGAGAGCTTGCAAGATTTGAGAAAAATTGGGAATTGGCTGATAAGATAAGAAAAGAGATTGAAAAGGAGGGGATAATAATAGAGGATACACCGGAGGGACCAAAGGCTAAAAGGAAAATCTAAAGTTTTGTTCAAGGGTTCAATAGTTCAATGGTTTAAGGGTTTAAGGTTCAAGGAGAAAATCAAGTTCTCGCCTTGACTTCCAACTTATCGCAAGGCTGAAAGCCTTGCCTATGGGTTCTTTTGAACGTATATTTTTATTGACAAAGAGAGTTTTTAATATATATTCGTTTTTTGTCAGATGGATCGCGAAGGATCTTCGAGTTGACGATTCGATTTATTTGCCGATGTAGCTCAGCGGTAGAGCAAGTGATTTGTAATCACTAGGTCAGAGGTTCGAATCCTCTCATCGGCTAGAAAGACAGTTTATAAGTTTATAGAGTTTAAGAGTTTAGTGAAAGGAAAAGAAAAGGAGTTTGGCTTTAAAAAATTAGTGGTGTGGCAGAAATCAGTTGATTTAGCAGAGGAGGTATATAAAGCTGTCAAGGGTTTTCCGAGAAAGGAATCCCACATCTTGGTGCCACAGCTTTTAAGATGTGCCAACTCAATTCCAGCAAATATTGCAGAAGGGAGTTATCGAAGATCAAAAAAGGAATTTGTTCAATTTCTTTATGTAGCAAAAGGTTCCCTTGGAGAGACAGTAACTTATTTAGAATTAGCTTTCAGGCAAAGGTATTTAAGTCAATTAGTTTATGAACGATTAATTACAAAATATAAGGAGGTTTTGACCCTTTTAGTCGGTCTGATCAATTCGTTACGAAAATGACTTATAAACTTGTAGACTTATAAACTTCTAAACTTGTAGACTTATAAACTTATTGATTAACCCGGAGGGGTACCCAAGTGGCCAAAGGGAACAGACTGTAAATCTGTCGGCGTAGCCTTCGGAGGTTCAAATCCTCCCCCCTCCAGGAAAAGGCAGTTTAGAAGTTTAAAAGGTTTAGAAGGTTTAAAACATAATTTATAAACTAATAAACTTATAAACTCTTAAACTGCTTTACTGCGGGAGTAACTCAGTTGGCAAGAGTCACAGCCTTCCAAGCTGTTGGTCGCGGGTTCGAGTCCCGTCTCCCGCTTTGAAATTTTGCCCTGGTGGGCAAAATTTTAGTTGATGGTTAATAGTGGATAGTTAATAGTTTTGAATTTAAACTCTATAAAAACTTTGCGGTCAATGGTTTTTAAAAGGATTTTGTAAATAGGGTAGACATTCTTTAATTTGCTAGTTAAGGTTAATTTTTAAGAAATTTTTTCGAACTAAATTTACCTTTAAACTCTTTAAAATAATTATCCCTTTAAACAAACAAAAATCAAAGATAAGCGTATAAAAAATCGAATATTATCTTTGGAGAAAAAACAAAACTTTTAAGTGAACTTTTGTCTGAGGTGGTGTTTAATTATCTAAATCGAAAAAGAAATTGAAAATATATTAAAATTTAGGATAGTTAGGGGTTTAAGCTTTCAATTCTTTTTGTAAATTTCTTTCTATTAAGGGTTTAGATTTTTTCTTTTTGTTCGATAAAATTGTTATAGAAGATTTTGCCTCGATTGTTCCAGATACAAAAGGTTTTGAGCTATATATTTTTAGCAATACAGTTTGTGAATAAAAATAATCGATTTTTTTTGTGAGCAAAGATTTTACCTGAGATAGTTTTAAAGTCTTGCTCTTTTATTATGTGTATTTTTTTCATTAAAAAAACAGTATGATTTTTAATAACATTCTTGAAACTATCGGTAGAACACCTTTGGTTAAGATTAACAAATTAGTTGGGGAAAATGATGCCACCTTGATTGCCAAGCTTGAGTCTTTTAACCCATGTGGATCGGTCAAGGATCGGATAGGACTTTCCATGATCGAGGCGGCGGAAAAAGATGGTTCGTTAAAACCCGGAATGACTATTGTGGAACCGACCTCAG
>JAUWYR010000029.1 GCA_030615745.1 Candidatus Zixiibacteriota bacterium
TTTAATTTTCAGAACTGCTAAATTATATTGCTCATCCGTTCCCACCAGACTTCCTTTAACTTTTTTCCCATCAGCTAAAGTTACCTTAAAAATGTCTGTGCCACCAGCCACGCTGGTTGTGGTTAAAATATAGCCATCCGGCCTATAGACCAAACCAGAGCCCACGAAAGTTGCGGAGACGGTGCGACCCTTCTTACCGGTCTTGAAATAATAAAGCTGATTTAAAACATCCTCCTTTTCACCCTGAATAGTTACCAGTGATGGTTTAGTCTTCTCCACCAAGGAGGCGATACTTTTTTCTAAAGATTCCAATACTTTCTCCTGAGCTAAGCCTGTGTTTAGCGAAAAGCTGAAGAAAAAGGATATGAATATCAAAAGAATCAAACTGACAAATCTCTTGATGCATACGCAAAATTTTATCTTCATCTCAAACCTCCTTTAAAATTCTTTTCTCTTCTCTATTATCTCAGAGGATACCACTGGAATGACATAATAATTTTTATGCCTTGTCAGCTCAAATTGCGGATTTTTCCTCTCAATTACGAATTGAGAAAGATACATATCTTTTGCTGTCATATCACCCCTGTGAGAAAAATCACTTAATCTTAGATTATCCATAACAAAGGTGGTGGGTTTTTTTTGATAATACCTTTCTTGCGAAATTTTGCTATCTTTTTTGACCGAAAGATTTTTTTCAGATTTAAATAGATGAAGGGGTTTAAAAAAGATTATACTCAAAAGTAAAAGAGTTGCTGCTGAGGCTGCTATTGCCCATCTTTTTGGAAAAAGAGTCTGAGGTTTTAGCTCTTTAATCTCTTTTGGATAAGGGAATTTTTCTGCCTCAGCCAAAAGATTTTTATTGAAATCTTTGGATGGCTCCAAAACTCGAATTTTTTTTACCACCTCGAAAAGCTCAGAATACTCAAAAGCCTCCTTAGCGCATCTTTTGCATCCTTTTAGATGCATCTCTATCTCTTTTTTTATATCCTCAGATAAATCTTTTTCATAAAAGCTCAACAGGTATTGTTGAACCTTTCGACAATTCATATGCTCCCTCCATTTTGGGCTTAAGCTTTTTTCTTAAAATTTTTCGTGCCCGGTTAACCCGCGATTTAACTGTGCCTAATGGAATTTCTAAAACATTTGAAATCTCCTCATATGAAAGTTGATTTATATCCCTTAGCAAAAAGACTTTTTTATACTTATCTGGCAGAGACCTTATTGCTTTCTCCAAAAGATATGAAAGTTCCCATTTTCGGTTTTCAAAATCTTCTGAAATTTGATTTTGACCAGGATTTTTCAAAAGCAACTCTCTTCCAAAGAACTTGAACCTTTTTTTTCTTTTAAGCTCGTTTTTGGTCAGATTCAATGCGATGGTGTAAATCCAGGTGGAGAACTGATAACCGAAATTGAAGGATTTTCTTTCTCTATAAACTCTCAAAAATGTCTCCTGCAAAATATCCTCCGCCTCCTCTTTTGTTCCTATCATTCTGTAAATCAGATTGAAAAGCTTAATCTTATACCTGTTAACCAGAATCTCAAAAGCAAGTTTGTCCTCATCTAAGACTCTTTTGAAAAGCTCTTTGTCCGGGACAGGTGCATCGTCCATCCGATTTCCCTTTACTGTGCCCTCTTTTCTTTCCATTTTTTTATACAATCCTTTATTTTTTTTGTTCCAGTTTTTGGATATAACTTTAGCCAATTTTGCCCCAGGGAAAACCCAAAAGCGCCAGGGCTGTTGCCCAGAGAATAAGGAAAAGGGAAGCTGGCAGAATCATCGCATAGATTTTATCGAAACTTACTTTAAAATAATTTTTGGTTACTATCAAGCATAGATGAAGCGGTGAAAGCATCACTCCAGCAAATCCCGCACCATAAGCAAGCATAACGTAACCATAATTTACCCCATCGGGTGAGAGAAAGGAAAAAAGTACCGGGTAAGAAATCCCCACAAAAGCGGCGGTCATTCCAGTCAATATCCCAACGGTGAAAGGAATTATCAAAATTGCAAAAATCGGAGAAATTCCAAAATCTGCTATGGACTTTGGTATCGTTTCGATCGCCCCTGAAACGGTTATAACTTTTTTAAAGATCATCACTGCTAAGATTAAAATGACTATTTCTAAAGTAATCGCCCTTCTGATCATTTCCAAAAATCTTTTAATCTCGACCTTACTGACCAAACCCAAGAACACAATCGTTATACCCAAAGCTAAGGCTAAGTCCATTCTGAGTGTCAAATTCAATCCGACTACTAAAAGAACTGGCCAAATTCCCTTAAAAGCTTTTCCAATATTTTCAAAAAATCCACCTTTAGTCTGAAAAGAATCTTTCTCTACCTTTATTTTGCTTGCGCAGAATAAAACTCCTCCTAAAGTCATAGCTAAGCTCAAAGGTAGCTGAGCTAAGATAACCTCTTTGTAATTTATTCCCAACAAAGATGCGGTTAATACTACTCCTAAATATAAGGGCCAGATAAACTCGAGAATGTGACGAAACCAGTAGTTAACCACCATCTTGACCTCCGGGGAGATGTTTCTTTTAACTCCAAGCTCCTCCACCATAGGAGCAGACATCATCGCTCCTGCAGGCATAGGTAAAAGCCCGACAGTAGCCGGCAAAAACATCAAAAGGAGTTTTGTGTTTCTGAATAAATTCTCCAAGCCCAAAGTTAAGCTCTCCAGGCTTTTAAGGTATTTCAAAAGCTCACCGAAAACTAAGATTAGAAGGACAATTATAAGAAGGTGTAAAGTGGGCCACTCTAAGGTGGCAACTCCCATATATTTAACTAAATCGAAAAGAGAAAGCCTAAAAAGAAGGCCCAGAAAGATTGCACCTAAAAGAATGGTCAAGCCCACCTCTATTTTCTTCTTAATCAAAAAGATGATGAGAAGAAAAACTAAGAGTAATTTTAATAGCTCAAACATAGCTGATTTATTGCTAACTTTTTACTTTAACAAATTCTTTGGGAAAATCAATCGATTTCTTTTGAAAACAAAAAAGCCGACCAGAATGGACGGCTATTCCAATTATTATCGAACTTAAGAGATTATAATCTATAGGCTGTAGTTATAAATATTTTGTTAGTGGTATATTTCTCCTTAACGTCAAGTTCAGGATATTCGAAATCATAATACCCACGGTTCCAGGCGATGTCTAAAGTCATTACTTTATCAATTAGAAATCCCAGGCCTAAAGTGAGAAATCTCCGGTCTGATTTCAGATGATTTGATTTAAAAGGCAAGGGGTCCTCAAAAAATCCAGCCCTCAGTTTCCCGCTTATCTGAGGAATCAGAAACTCAGCCCCAATATGCCATTTGAAGACATCCCTATAATATTCTTTTACATCGATATTTTTCAATCCGGCCCTGTAACCCTCCCTGTATTCTAATTGACTCCAGTCAGTATAATTAATATCACCGGCTAAAAGAAGGTTTTTAAAGTTAAATGCCCCGCCAAAAGTGAAAGAGAAAGGATGGGTTAATTTCCATCTGGGATAACCAGTTTCTTCTATGTAATAGATGTAATCGTCATAAGAGTGGGTGGAATCGGTGTTTAAAGAATATTCTTCATCTATGGTGAGCCATACCGGCGAACTTATAACTCCGCCAAAAGAAAAGTTTTTATTAGGCTGGATCATAATCCCGAATTTAAGATTAAATCCTGAGTAATCATCCTTGAACTCCCAGTCATCATTTATCTCGTAAAAAGTATCAGCTACAAAGAAAGCTAAAGAATCTATATAAGTATAATTGTCCTTCCCGTTCCAGAAGTTTAAAGACAAACCTAAAGAGGTATTAGGGGAGATGTCAATTGCCCCACCCACAGACCAAACATAAATACCTCCTGATTCGGATATAAGCTCCATAGCTTCAGGTCGAGCAGTTGGACTAAAAGAATAGATGTACTTAAAAGTGTGGTCAAAGCTTGAAACCCTGTTTACCCCAAAACCGAAAACCAGGCTTCCCCGGTAAGTCGGAATTGGAAGAACCAAACCAACTGAACCAAGACGGGTATTGGATTGGAGCCGATCAACATTCTGGTAATAGGGATAGGAGCCCAAATTGAGGTACCCTGTCTGGTTTTTCAATCTCTGGTGGGTCATCCCCAAGGTAAACTCAATCCTTTTCACCTTTGCTAAACCCGCTGGGTTATAAACCAGAGCTTGTGCATCATTGCAAAACGCAACCCCTGTCCCTCCCATCCCCATGTACCTTGCACCCACACCGAAGAAGTTCCCTGCAGATGGCTCCTCAATAGGTTGCCAAGGCTCAAACATCTGGGAAAACGAGATTTGGGTAGTTAAGAATAAAACAACTATTATTAAAAAAACTAATCTTTTTAGCATAGATCTCACCTCAAAAATTTTTATCTTCTCCTTCTTTTAGGAGGTTTGCTCTCTTTCTTTTTCTCCTCCTTTTTGGTCTCTTTCCCTTCTTCTGTTGCTTTCTTACTCTCCTTAAGCACTTTCTTTATTACCCTTTCAAATTTTTTTGACTTAGGCTCTATGATCACAGGTGGTGTTCCTCCCATCCCGCCCGAATAAGGAGGTGCTAAGGTCTCTTTTCTTCTCCTTCTTTCCCCCTTTTCCACATCTTCTCGAATATAACCATCATCGTCATACCAGAAATAATCCCACCTATACCAGTCCCACCACCAGGGATAATTATAATAATGTCCCCAGCGAGGAGAGCTCCAATAATAATCAGGATAATAGCCATAGTAATATCCATAAGGATAACGATGATAATCGTAATGACAGTCCGTGCAATTCTCCCTGTAGTACCTGCCAGAATATACCTCTTCCTCCTCACCCTCAACCCTCGGATGGGTTAAAATCGTATAACATCCGAATAAAAATATCCCAGTTATAATCAAGGATAATACCGTAAAAACTAATCTTTTTTTCATCTAAAAAACACCTCCAGCAAAGCTTTTTTTGTCTTCATAATCTGATACTCAAAAACACAATTGTTTCTTTGCACCTACTCCGAACACCTTTTTTGAGAACTTGTGTAAAAATGGAAAATACTTTTTATTTCCATCTTTTAGAAAAACTCGAAATACAAAACCCTGAATTCCCTTCCTAAGGTTGATACATCCTTTCTGTTTTTAAAAACATTTTTCAGGTCGAATTCCAAAAGAAGCTTCTTAGAAAAAAACCACTGGATCCCAAAATTAAGATAACCCCATCCCTGACCATAAATGTTGTCCTCATAATCGTCATTGGTCGCCAAATCATATTCTAAAACAAAGCCCAACTCCTCATTCACTCTGATATCACATCCGATGAATATGGGTAAATTTTTGTCATCTTTGTCTTCAAGGCTATAATTCATCCCGCCATGAAGCCCTACTGGCACATCACCAACAAGGTAGCTTTTGCTTATCACTGCATAGAAACCTTTTGATTTATAGGTATATCTCTTTAGAGAGTCATCGTAAGCTCCATATCCCTGCCCATCATATCCCATAACAAAAGCTGGCAGAAAAAATGATTCGTGGAGAAATCTGTATTTGACAGCAAATTCCATATCCGAATTCCAGTTAGGTCTTCCCTCACCTATCACGTTCTCTCCTCCAAATGATATAGCTATCATCAGCCGATGGGTAATCCCAATCTCCAAAGCTGTGATTACCCCTCCCTCAGGATAAATCCGTATATCAAAATCAAATGAACCTCTTGGCAGAAGACCAGCAGTTGGGCAATCGATCAGCTTTCTTGGCTGTAAAAATGGAAAATCTTCCATCTTCAAATCAACCTCTTCCTGTGCTGAAACCAAAGAATATAAAATCAAAAATATAAATACAGTAAACTTCCCTGTGGATTTAAACATTTTTCCCCTCCATCTTTAATTTTCGGAGAATTTAACAATTTTCAACTCCTTAGTCAAACATTTTTTACCTCACAGAGAAATTAAAGTTTCATAAAAGATTAAAAAGCAATCAATATGCCAATTGATTTTATAAAACAGAAATGTTTATAATTGACCCAAGTCTTTTTATTACAGGGAGTTAACTTAAAGAGGAAAAACGTTATTTATAACTTTAGAAAAGCATTTGCACAATAATTGTTCGGTGGAAAAAATTTTTGTGCAAAAACAGGAGTATAAAAAAGAGAGCTTCTTTCCGTTGGTATCGGACACCCTGTCCGATACCTTCTTGACGTCACGGACAAGGTGTCCGTGACGAACTTGAACTTGATCCCTAGTTGGTGCGGGAATTGGATTTCCCGCACCCTGTGATATTCGGGAATTCCAATTCCCGAATGAACAACGCCGGGTCCCCTGACCTTGCGAGGAAATCCTGTCTGGTCAGGGGACCAGACAGGCACAAGATAGTATTGTAATGCCGCCTCCGTTAGTAAAGGACAATTTGTCCGTTACTATTGTAAGATTTCATCCACTCACAAGGTGTCAGTTACGTATTTGAGATCGTTAGTTCCAAAAGATTTTTGTGTGAAAACTAAAATGCAAAGCTTTAGCTTTGCTATGTTAAATAACAATTAATTCAGTAAACCTGCCTGTCCGGGCAGGAAAGGTTTACACTCCAGATTTTGTGTGTAGGCACGCTTTATTCGTGCTTCTTGCACAGATAGAATCTGTCTCTACAAATCTTTTTCCCACCCTACTTTTTTAGTGAAATTGCAAATCACTTATTGTAGAACGTACAAAGTGCCCCGAAAGGGATTTTGGCTGAAGTGAAGCCAAGTTGATATATCATTTTATATGGGTGATGGCATTAATCCCAACCTCTTTCCTTCAGTGCTTCTTGAGCAAATTTCTTATCCAATAAAACTACGCCTTTTTCTAATCCGGCATCTAGTATTTGGCCACATCTTACTATAATTGCTCTCGGCTCGCCATTGGTCTTATCATACAGAAACGACACAAAGTCTTTTGTAAATGGAATTAATGGTTTGTCCTCATATCTTCCATTAACTCTGTTGAATCTTAACCTTTTTTCTATCAGTTCTCTTGTTTGGTGTTTATCAAATGCAGTAAGCAACGTCTCAGCATCAACACGATCAAGCAGTGGTTGTATTGGCCCACCACTGGAAATTTCTTTTTTCTCCATCTCTTCCAAATTACGCCACCCATCTTCTGAGATAGCAATAAAAAGAGCAATGTTTGCAATATCCCCTGCCTCTTTACGCTCAGGTAAAAAGTCATATAGCCCTCTTAGTAGGGCAAGATAAATACTTTGCTGCGCCTTTGGAACTAAGCTAAATAAATACTCAAATTCATCTATAGCCAATAGTATTGTAGAAAATCCTAACCTCTTTATAAATCCTAAAATGCCCGCAAGATATTCCTTAGCGATATCAATATCTTCTATTTTTCTAATTACTTCTAACTTCTTTAATTGAGATTGAGTAGGTTTGATCTCTCCTCTAATGAAATATAAGGCTAACTTTTTTTCTTCAATCTTCCCACTACAAATCTTTCTTAGAATAGTTTTCACTTCGTCTAAATCAGCAGGTAAATCTTTAATTGATTTGTCCAATTGCCCTTGGCTTCTATTTCCTTTTATTTCTTCAAAATTTATGTTCTTAAAAATTCTAAATATGAAATCTAATCCCGGATTTTTGGGCTTTTGTTCCCCTTTGAAAGATAAATACTTCGGTAATATTGCATCATACTTTCTTGCTTCATCAATTATTTTTAATAGAGAAAGCGTTTTACCTCGCCCATAGCTGCCGATAACAAATACTATATAATTTTTGGTCGAAGAAACACCACATGAGATGATTCTTTTCCATTCTTTCAATTGTTCTTCTCTATTAACCCACGTATCTAGCCATATCTCTCTTGCTATCTTATCCAAAAACGGATTTCCACTTAATCCATATTTTTTCTCCATAAATTTATTGGGCTTCATTTTGTCACCTACTTTTTAAATATTTTTATAGACAAGGTCCGAAAGTAATTACCTTTGTATTCGAATAATTTTTCCTCAGCCCCCATCGGTCTCCCAAAAGAAATTAGATAATCATTAGTTGCAAAAGGTATTGATCTCAACATTTTATCGAATTGCTTTTCAGTTAATATCTTCTTATCATTTATCAACATTTTTACAGCCACCTTTTCTCTAAGATTTGCGATATCCACAACACCCGCCGTGTCTTTGCTAAGCTCAAAATAAGTATCGAATAAATATTTTTTAAATTTTCCAGGATTTTTAAGGGCAATATCTATATCCGATAAAGTCTGTTTATATTGATGTGCAATAATGCTCAGATTTCTTTTGTCATCGTAATTTGTTAATCCTACCTGTTCGAGGATAGAAAACCAATGCAATGTTCTTTCTTTTTTTTGTTTTTCATTTCGCCCATTAACTATTGAATTCACAAAAGTTAAGAAATCTTGCTTTAAAAATGAGGCTTTTTTAACAAGAATTCCCAAAAAACCAAATTTTCTTTCATCTATTTCATACACTACCGCTCTTAAAACACGTTGGTGTAGTTCATCATTCAAAGATTTACTCTTAATTATAATTTTGCCATTGGCACTTAACCTAATAAAACCTCCGTAACCAATTATGAGGCCCAAATGCCGCAAAGATGAGATAATCATTCCTCTGAATACGCTTTTCTCAACCTTTCCAGGGTATAGAACTAAGATACACTCTTTTTGTTTATCTCTATTAAACGGATAATGATCTATACATTCTAAACAGGCTTTCAATTTATCTATTCGGTATTCCTTAATCAGGGGCATCTCTTTGGGTTTCATACCCTCAACTCCAATCCTTGGTCTATACAATACTCCTTAAATCTACAATAGTAGCAATGACTTCTCTGCTCTTCAGGTGGAAATGAAGGAGCATGAGGTTTAGATATTATGTTATATGCTTCATCTCTAGAATCTATGAACCATCTTCTTAGATTATCATCAATAGGAAAAATATAAATTTGAGCGAAGGTAAGGGGCTTAACGTAGGCACTTGGATTGCGAGTAGGGAAGAAATAGATTATTCCCCAATTGATATCATCGCTTTGTCCAAATCGGTTTTCGTAAGCAAGCGCATAGCCCGCACAGCTAAGTTGATGAAATGGTTTGAATTCAATACCTGTCTTTATATCACCTACTACACCAAAATCGCTTATTATGAAGTCTGGAGTTGCCGGAGAATTTATTCCTATTCGTTCAGGTTCTGTTCGGATCTCGGTTTTTATCTTTATATGTTTGAGATCTACAGAATCATTTTCTTTGATTAATAAATTCAAAACCTTCAAACCTAATTCAGCTCTTCCATTATTGTTCAACAGAGTCAAAAGCCAATCTGTATCACCTTCTTTTGCCCCAGTCGTGATTTCTTCAAGATTCCTTAATTTTTCTATTTTTTGACTATGAGAAGTATTAAAACTATTATACAACCTCGCCCCCTTTTTTGCTAATCCCGAATATGTTCTTGTGATTCGTCCGTTTCCTTCTCGTGAGACTGTTTGAATGTAATTTTCAACAATGTTTCCAGCCTTTTGTCCCCACGTATTTTGTTTTGCACTTCTTTTTGGGCGATTTAAACCCTTCATGAAATATATGTCCCTACGAGTAGAACAATATTTGTCTGCTATATTGCTTACAGATAAAGGGCGAATGGCATTTTCTGTTAATTTTGTTGCAAATTCTCCCGTTAAAAAAGCGTCTGAATTATAACCTCTTAGTTTTATATCTTGCACGCTATCTGCCATTTCTTGATCAGGTCTAGCTAAATTCCACATTGTGATGATATGGAACATTTTTAAACCCTTTTTTTGAGTATCACAATATACTCATTTTTTATCAACCCACCTGTACTATTTCGTTTGGTCATCATACTTCTGCTTCGAATTGTATCCTTTAATGTAACTATTTCTATAAATCCTATTTGGGCTGCAGCATCTGCTAATAATCTGTAAGTGTTGACTTTTTTGCCTAAAACTCTATTATCACCAACTACTAAGATGAGGTAACCTTCTCTATTAAGTAGATGATACATTTCTTTTAATGATTGTATCATGTCCATAAAATATTTATAAACCATAAGTGCTCTTTCAAATGAGATGGATAAAGCATAATCTACTGTTGAATCAATAGATACTATACTTAAAGGAGAGATTTCAGAATCTTTTTGAACTCTTTCTGTCCCAATTGATGCTTTTTCAAAATCATTGACTTCCTTTTCGGTGTATCCTAACCAAAACAACTCAAGTTTATTTGTTCTTATATATTTCTGAGCAGTTATGTAAGGTGGAGAAGTCAATATTATGTCAACACTATTGCTTGGTAGGTCCGTTATAGAATTTTTATCTATTCTTCCACACTCCCCCATGTAAGCTTTCTTTATACGTCGTGCGTCATCCCAAATAATTTCTGCTCCCACTATACCCTCTTTTGCTTCATTAAATTTATTTAACAAATCTAATTTCTTTTTATTATTATCCACGGCTTCTTTGAACAGTCCTAATACATTGGGATTCTCTGCATTTTTTAGATGTTGTTTCAAATATTGACACTTATTGGGATTATTTTTGTATTTTTCGGGTTTAAGAACAACAGGTGGTGGAATATATGGATCTGCCTTAGCAACTTTTCGAATAGTGCTAGAAAAACATACCCAGAAAAAATCTTTATAATTAGTATCAACTTCTAGAGTATCAATTGCATACTTTAATCTGCCAAGTTTCTTAAGACCATTATTGGAGAACCAAATTTTTCTGTTTCTGAATTCTGGGATGTAGTTACTTACATCTTTTTTATCTTTATTTAAAGTAATGATTTCATCTGCATATTGTGAAATCTTTTCAGTATTGAAAGGCGTGGTTTTGACTTTAGAGATAAGCCTTGCTAATGGATTAATTTCTACACCTAAGGAATTTCTTTTGAGAACGGGATTCGTAATAGCCTCTAATAATATTGTGCCAGTTCCTGCAAACGGATCTAATAAATATCCATCTAGATGCATAAAATCTCTTATTGATAAAAGACAAAAAGGAATATATGGGAAAATCCTTCCCGGGTAATAATGGATATAATGAATGTGTTGATTATAGTTTCTATCTCCTTCCAATAAATTGCTTGATGCAGATTTAAAATCAAAAACTATTGGTTTCTTCCCCCTTTTATTGTATTCTTTATTGAGTTGCTCTAGCCTAAATTTTATTGTTTTCCCGCTCATACAAACGGCTTCGTACCGCTATTTCACATAACTGTTTTATACCCGACCCTCGGACATATAACCATTTCGGGCATATATGCGAACTGTCTTTTTAACCAATACAGAAATGAATATACATTCTTTTTGTTATAATGTAAAGTTTTTTTCACAAATAAATGTGTGTTCAGAATTTTTGCTTGACTCCTATCATATCAGTAAACCTGAAGGTTTACACTCCAGAGCTATTTGGAGTATAAAGCTTCAGCTTTATCTTATTTGTAAATCTAAAAAGTTTACACTCCAGATTTTGTGTGGAGGCTCGCATTACTCGTGCTTCTTGCACAGATAGAATCTGTGCCTACAAATCAATAGAAGTCTATACCAGTTTAAAAGTTCGCTCCAAATTCTTTTTTAAAAACCTCACCTAACTTTCTCCCCCAGTCATCTATCGGTTCTAATTTTCCAAAGAAAAATCTCAAAACCGGTGGCTCCTCAATAAACCTTAATCCCTTGATCAAATCCCGGTGCTTAAAAAGCCAACTTATCCTGTCAACCACATATTCGATCTGAGAAACTGTATAAACCCTTCGCGGGATTGCAAGCCTTGCTAATTCTAAATCCGAAAACACCTCGTTCCCATCTGGGTCCCTATCCATTGAAATAGTTCCCCGCTCCATACTCCTTACTCCAGATACTATGTAAATTGCTGCAGCTAAAGCTCCGGCTGGATATTGGGATTGAGGAACATGAGGTAAAAAGATCGTAGCATCGACATGGCATGCTAATCCCCCAGGGGGAGTAACCACAGAAACTCCGTTTTCTATAAACCTTTCAGCAAAATATTTTACAAATTCAGCTGCACTGCCGGCAACATTCAGGTCAGTCATTTCCCTGATTCCTACAGCCATAGCCTCGATCTCTTTAGTTGACATTCCACCATAAGTTAAAAAGCCTTCATAAACCGGAAGCCAGGGTTTTATCTTTTCATAGAATTCTTTGTTGTTAGTAGCAATAAAACCACCTCTTACACAACTACATTTTCTCCCGGAAAGATAGAACAGATCAACAAAACTCATCATCTCCTTGATTATCTCTTCAATAGTTTTATTTTCGTATCCTTTTTCTCTCAGTTTAACAAAATAAGCATTCTCGGAGATCAAGCTTCCATCATACACCAGGGGAATCTTATGTTCTAAAGCGATTTGCTTCACCTGTTTTAAGTTTTCAATTGAAAAGGGTTGTCCACCTAAAAGATTTGTGGTTGCCTCCATCCTGACAAAAGGGATTTTGTCCACTCCATATTTTTTTATGGTCTCTTTGAGTTTTTCTATATCTATATTTCCTTTAAAAGGGTGCTTGCTCTGTGTATTTAAGGCTTCATCTGCATAAATTTCTAAAACCTGTGCGCCTGCCAGTTCAAAATGCGCCTTTGTGGTGGTAAAATGGTAGTTCATTGGGATCACGTCACCAGGTTTTACGAAGACTTTAGCTATAAGATGCTCTGCTCCCCTTCCTTGGTGAACGGGCAAAACATATTTGAAGCCCAGAACATCTTCTATAGCCTGGGCTAATTTGTAAAAACTTTCGCTTCCCGCATAGGCATCATCGGAAACCATCATAGCTGCCAGCTGATTATCGCTCATAGCATTGGTTCCTGAATCGGTCAGCATATCGAGGAATATATCTTTGGTTCTGAGCGCAAAAGTGTTATAACCACCCTCCTGGATGGCTTTGAGCCTTTCTTCAATCGGCACCAACCTGGTCTTTTGCACAATCCTTACCTTGTGCACCTCCATAGGTAGTTCTCTTCCGTTAGATAATTTGATGAGCATTTATACCTCCAGTTTAAATTTTTGGGGAAAAGCTATTTTCTTAAACTTCATTTCCATACATCATAAAAGACAATATCTTCAATTTTTTTCCTCTGGGTCGGCTCAGGAACATAAGCTGGATAACCTAAAGCCATAAGCTCAACCACCCTAACTTTATCCGGGATATTCAAAATCTTTTTTACTTCATCCTCCCTAAAAGCTCCGATCCAGCAAGTTCCCAAACCTTCCTCAACTGCCTGAAGAGATATCTGGGCCATAGCTATGGCGACATCAATTGTATAAGCATATTGACCACAGGTCATAATCTTATCACACTCTGTTCCACACCCAACAATTATCGCACCAGATTGGGCAATAAAGTTCTGCCTGTTTGCAGAAACTGCAATTTTTTTCTTCAAAAACCTATCCTTAACAACGATAAATTTCCACTCCTGCCTGTTCCCAGCTGAAGGAGCAAGCCTTCCAGCTTCTAAAACTCTTTTTAGCTTCTCTTCTTCGATCGGTTTATCCTCATAGCTTCTTACAGACCTTCTTTTTCTTATCGCCTCAAAAACATCCATAATTTCTCCTTTGGCTTTGTCAATTTTTCTAAAATCGATTTTTAAAGTTGTCGGATTTGGAAATCCGACCTACTACTGTTTACTGTTTTCTCTTTCTCAAATCTCATATCTCAAATCTCCATCTCCTCCCACCTTTGAAATATCTCCAAGACCACCCCTTTTATCTTCTTGACACACTTTTCAAAAAATATTTTAGCTTTCCTTTCATCAAAAACAGGATAACCTTCACCTTCTTTGGACAAAAATATTGTGGCAGGACCTGGATATGCGGAAATCCCCTTTTGAAAAGGATACGCCATCTGTTTTTTATATCTTTTTTTCTGAACCAACTTTTTATCTAAGGCTAAAATTGCACAGGTCTCATCCACCCCGGCGTGCCCACCAGGTTTTTCGAAAACCTCCTTAGCAATATCCTCGCATAAAATCCACCAGTGGACAACAACCACCTTAGCCTTTTTTTTCTGATTAACTTTTAAACCGGCTGAACTTAATTCATCAATATGTCCGCCATGACCATTTATCACCACTATCCTTTGAAATCCCTTGTCAACTAAGGAGCCCAAAATTTCAGTAATATAATTTCTAAATGTCTCAGACCTCACTGTCAAAGAGCCAGGATAAGAATAAAGTGTCCTGGTCACCCCATACCAAATAGGAGGAGCTAAGATAGAATTTAAATCGTCCGCGATACGTTCTGAGATGCCAATTGCAATCTGCACATCAGTTCCCAAGCTTATTACACCGTGAGCCTCAATAGTTCCTATGGGTAGAATCACTGTTTTAAACTTTTTTGGAACAAGCTCACCGAACTCCTGCCAGTTCAGATCCTCTAACTTTTTAGGCATATTTACTCCTAATTTCTTTCCGTATTAAAAAACAGAGCTTTTAAATTTAATCTCAAAAGCTATTTGTAATCTAAGACATAAATTGTGGTCTTTTCAGGCAAGGTCTCTTTAGTTAAGGTTATAGTATTTTTACCAACTTTTTCCACATTCTCCTTACCTTTGAGAAAAACATCAACTCCGGATATGGGAAAGTCAGGTCCCATAATCTCTGTTTTATAGTGCATAGGGATGACAACTTTAGGATTTAAAGCTGAAACTATTTTGGAAGCAACATCTGCATCAATGGTGAAATATCCTCCAACCGGAATAAATAAAACATCGATTAGTCCCATCTTTTTAATCTGGTCATCATCCAGCATAACCCCCAGATCACCCAAGTGAGCAAATTTTATCCCGGATAATTCCCAGGTAAATATAGTATTTTTGCCCCTAACAGTTCCGTCCTTATCATCATGAACTGAGCCAATTCCATTAAATTTAAAACCTTTAGATGATTTTTCACCTATCCCTTCAACAACCTCCGGTTTTCCCTTAACTCCATCCACATTATCATGGTCAAAGTGCCGGTGAGATACCAAAACTAAATCTGCTGACACATCTGGAATTTCATACCCTACTGAAGAATCAAAAGGGTCGGTTATAATCTTTGTGTTATCATCTGAGACCAAAAACATAGAATGTCCAAACCATCTGATGCTAATCTGATTTTGTGACATTTTTTCACCTTCCTTTTTTGAATTTTTGATTTAACTGGACTCTTTACTTTCAGTTTAAATTATCGATATCTTAGAAGTTTTACAAAAAGACTGAATCTTGTTTTTTCAAAAAGCGTTTCAAATAAAAAGCTATTCTTTTTTTTCATATCCCTCGACAAAAGCAGAAAGATGAGAGACTACTGATTCTGAGAGTGCTTTAAGGTTATACCCGCCTTCTAAAACCGAGACCACCCTCCCTTCACAGCACTCCTCAGCCAGCTTCACCACCACCTCAGTCAACCTTCTAAATCCATTTGAGGTGAGATTTAAATTAGACAGAGGGTCATCTTTATGACCATCAAATCCAGCTGAGATTAAGATTAAATCAGGACAGAATTTTTTTGCAGAAGGATAGAGGATGTTCTCAAAAACCTCTATATATTCCAAATCACCACTCCCTGCACACATGGGCATATTCATAGTAAACCCTTCACCCTCACCATTTCCTTCCTCTTTATCCTCTCCTGTTCCAGGATAATGAGGAAATTGATGCACACTGAAATAGAAAACTGTAGGGTCATCATAAAAGATATTTTGGATTCCGTTGCCATGATGAGCATCCCAATCCACAATCAAAACCTTTTTCAGCTTATGTCTTTTCTGAGCATATCTTGCTCCAATTGCTATGTTATTGAAAATACAGAATCCCATAGCTTTCTCAGTGTCAGCATGATGTCCTGGAGGTCTAATAGCGCAGAAAGCATTTTTAACTTTTTTTGTAGCCACCTCATCCAATGCAGATAAAACACCTCCAACTGCTAAAACCGCCACCTTATAAGAATCCGGACTTATTATGGTATCAGCATCCAACATCCACAAACCATCTTTACAAGCTTTTTCTATTGAGCTAATGTAATCTTTTGTGTGAATTTTCTCTATCCATTTGATGGATGGATTACAAGGTTTTATTAACTTTAAATGGTTCCACGAAAAATCCTTTTTTAGACAATCTAAAAGTGCTAAAAGCCTCTGTGCGTTCTCTGGATGATTCTGTCCGGTGTTATGTTTGAGATAGTCTTGATGATAAACCAAGCCAGTTTTTTTCATCTTTAAAAACCTTTTATCTTAAGACCTAATTAGTTTTCAAGCCTCTTTTTTTCTTTTAATTAAGGGATTTTTCAACCTCTGTCAAGCCATTTAGAAAAAAAATTTATGCCACAGATGATATGCGGTTAATATATAGACACAAACTTTTTCATGCATTTTTCCCACTTAAAGGGTTGGAAAAAAATCAGATTTTTTTCTTTTTCCATCCTCCTTTTTTAAACCACAAAGCCAAGGCAGTGCCTTTGACAATTGAAGTAAGAGTAATAGACCACCAAACTCCATTTACCCCTGCTCCTAAGGGAAATGCAAGCAAATAGGCTAAGGGAATTCGAATAACAGACCCAGGCACTGAAACAATCATAGGAGGAACAGTATTTCCAGCTCCTGCAAATGAACCCTCTAAAACAATCTCCAATCCCATGAAAACTTGCGATAAAGCTAAAATTCTCAAATAGCCGATAGCCATATTTATAACCTCAGGATCTGAGATAAAAAAGGATGAAATATATTTGGGAAAAGCTAAAAACATAAGGGAAATAAAACCTGTTATCAATACCACAATCCGCACCGTGGTCCAGGCAGACTTCTCTGCTCTTTGTGGCTTTTTTGCTCCTAAGTTCTGACCAACTAAAGTGGATGAAGCAATTGAGAATCCAAAGCAGGTTAAATAGGAGACAGATTCCACCCTGTTGCCAATACCTAAAGCAGCGATCGCCTCTGTCCCGAACGAAGCGGTGATCTTGTTGATAAAAAGATAAACTACAGAAAATAAAATCCCTGATACTGAAGTGGGAATCCCTATTTTAATCAAGCGAAAAATCATTGAGAAATCTAACTTCGGCTTCAGCCTAAGTTCAAACTTCAAAGATTTTCTTTTTAACAAAACAAAAAAGATGAAGGTTCCAATTCCTTGAGAGATGAAAGTGGCTAAAGCTGCTCCGGTTGTCCCGAGCTCAGGAAAACCAAGCCAGCCAAAGATCAATATCGGGTCTAAGATTATGTTAAGACCCACTGTGAATAAAGCTACTCTTAAAGGGGTTTTTGTATCTCCTGAGGCTCTGAACACTGCTCCAAAAGTATCGATAAGAAAGAAAAAAATTGTTCCAGCATAAGTTATTCGTAAATAGATTACACCTAAATTTGTAACCTCAGGCTCTGTTCCCATCAAAAGGAAGACCTGTTTAGCAGTCAAGATACCAACAGAACTCAAAGCTAAAGCTGACAGGACAGAAAAAAAGATGGCTTGTTCTGAAACATATGAGGCGGAGGCTTCATCTTTAGCCCCAACAAATCTTGAGACCATAGCCACCACTCCAGTTGAAATCACAGAGGATAAAGAGTAGATAATCCATATCATAAATGCGCTGGAGATAACCGCAGCCAGAGAGACCGCACCAAGCTTCCCCACCCAGAAAGCATCGGCAATTGCAAAAGTGGTCTGCAGAAACATCGTTGCTACAACAGGCCAGGCTAAAAAGAAGATACTTCTGGTTATTTTTTCTGTGGTTAAATCTATTTGTTTTTTCTGTCTTACCATCTCTTAACCAGTGTGAAGCATTCATACGAAAATCCCGCTCTAAGCGGGATTAAAGTTTTTTTTATTTAATTTTTCATCTATTTTAAAGAATCCTCGAACTGCGACTTAGCCCTATAAGAGCTCCGTCCCAAAGGATTTGATTCAACCGCAAGAAATCCAATTTTTTTGCTAAGTTTTTTTAATTTCAAAAACTCAAAAGGATGATAATATCTTCTCACCTCATAGGATGAGCTTTTTGGTCTCAGGTATTGACCTATGATCAAAATATCACAAAAAGCATCTTTTAGGTCTTTCATAGTCTTTGTTATCTCTTCCCATTTTTCTCCGAGACCCAGCATAAGCCCTGATTTTGTTAAAATCCCGGGGTAATTCTTTTTTGTTTTCCTCAAGATTCCAAGTGAAAAATCGTAACAAGCTTCAGGTCTTACCACAGGATAAAGCCTTTTAACTGTTTCTAAGTTGTGATTTAAAACATCTGGTTTTGCTTCCAAAACGATTTTCAGAGAATCAAAAGAGCCTGAAAAGTCTGGAATCAAAACCTCAACTTTTGATTTTGGACTTAACTTTCTTATATACTCTATTGATTGAGCAAAAATGGGTGCACCACCAAAAGGAAGGTCATCTCTTGTAACTGAGGTTATAATTATGTATTCAAGCCCTAACTTTTTAACTGTTTCAGCTAACCTTCCGGGTTCTTCTAAATCGAGTGGTTTGGGCTTTCCTTTTTTAATATCGCAGAATTTACAATTTCTGGTGCAGATATTTCCCAAGATTAAAAACGTAGCAGTCTTCTGTTCAAAGCATTCACATATATTAGGACAGCCAGCCTCCTCACATACTGTATGTAGTTGTGATTCAGCAAGAATGGATTTCATCTTTCTATAATTTTCTCCAAATGACTTTTTAACTTTTAGCCACTCAGGCTTTCTTATTTCAGATTCCATAGCACCTAATGATAATTGGAATGTAAACCTTTAGGTTTACTACGAAAATCTTTTATCCCACTAAGTTCATCTCAAGAAAATAAATAAAAGTCAAGCTGAAGTCGAAGACCTTGACGGCTTGACACTCCATTTCCACTGAGAAAAAAGTTGACATAAAGCATTGATACAGCTAAATTGTTAGAAATAAATTTAACAATAAAAATTTAAAAATCAAGATAACAAAGGAAATTAAAATGGTTGAAAAAAAAGATTGTGATCTGATAATAATCGGAGGAGGTCCTGCTGGGCTAACTGCTGGAATATATGCCACAAGAGCAAGATTGGAAACTCTTTTAATCGGGAAATTGGTTCCTGGTGGACATGCAGCATCAACTGAATGGGTTGAAAACTATCCTGGTTTTCCAGATGGCATTGGAGGTTTCGAGCTTTTAGAAAAGATGGAAAAACAAGCTAAAAAATTCGGCTTACAAACATTAATAGATGAGGTGATTTCAGTTGAATTCGAAGATGAAAAAAAGATGATCAAAACAACTAAAGAAAAATTCATTTCAAAAACTTTAATCATCGCCACAGGAACAGAGCCGAAAAAACTTAACATCCCTGGTGAAGATAAATTCAAGGGAAGAGGAGTATCTTATTGTGCCACCTGCGATGGACCATTTTTTAAGGATAAAGATATTGCAGTTATAGGATGTGGGAACTCAGGTTTGCAGGAGGGTCTTTTTTTGCTCAAGTTTGTGAAATCTATCAGTTTTATTGAATTCTTACCCAAGATGACTGCTGAGAAGATATTGCAGGAAAGGATTCGGAAAAAGCCCAATACCAAATTCTTTTTAAATCATACGGCAACTTCTATTAATGGAGAAAGAAGTGTTGAATCAATAACTGTGAAAAACAGGGAGACTGATAAAGAAAAGAAAATTCCTGTTCAGGGTATATTTATCTATGTGGGTTTGATTCCCAATACAAAGTTTTTAGAGGAAAAATTAGAATTGGATAAATATGGCTATATTGTAATCAACGAAAATACCGAGACGAAAGTCCCCGGAGTTTATGCCGCAGGGGATGTCAGGCAAAAAATCTTACAGCAGATAACCACAGCAACCTCAGATGGTGCAATTTCAGCTTTTATGGCGGAGAAGTATATAGAAAAGTTACAGCAAAAGTAGGTCAAGCATCCCCCGCTTATAGCGGGGGTGCTTGACAAAACAGTAAAAAGGTTCGGGGTAAGGTACCCCGAACCAACATTCAACAGTAATACACTGGACATACGTTAATGCGTTAGTCAGGGGTGCCCTCACCCCTGACTGATTTGGTTCCGGGTAGGATACCCCGAACGAACATGAAAAAATATAACTTTAATGAGATCTCTGAAAAAGTATGGTTTTTGTCATTGCGAGTCCGAAGGGCGTGGCAATCCATTAAGATTGCTTCGTCGCTTTCGCTTCTCGCAATGACATCGCGTTGATAATATGAGTTTTTCAGAGCTCTCTTAATAATTCCTTGACTAAAAAAACTAGAAAAAGCTTGATTTTTTGAAACAGAATAGTTATCATAACTTCTCCCCTCTCCATTTAATGTAGGGGAGGGCTTGTCCCCTCCCTTTCGGGAAACCACCCTGGCCGGGCAGGCGAGGGTCTCCCCTACATTATCTTCGATTTTATGGATAGGTAATCTTAGGTAAGCAAAATTAACGGACAAGACACCCGTTACTGACAATTGGCAAAAATAAATTTTTGCACTCCAAAACCTATCACCTACTACCTACAACCTTTCTCACAGGCAGGATATCTTTCACCAACAAAAGAAAAATCTCGAATCTAAAGATTCTTCCTTATTTCCTCAAGATTCTTTTTAGCATCAGGAGCATTATTAAAGAACTTCTCAAGTTTCTCGCAGATGTATTCATCGCAATAAGCGCAATTTTTCACACCCTTCTCAAACCCACATTTTCTTATCTCGCAAACCTTAGTGTGACTGAAAACGTTTTCACCGGTTACAAGACATCCATCACAGTTAATATCCTCGGGTTTAAGGTCTACTTTAAATTCTTTTGACCACGACTCTGCGACTTTTTTCCTTTCCGAATCATCGTTTTTCTGAGTAGCGATGAAAGCAGGACACTCGGTGCAAACAATCCCACAAAAAGCAGTCATTTTCTCCATAATTTTTACCTCCTTTAAAATTTTTTGGCTTTTATAAAATAAACTATTCTGTTAAAGAAGTCAAATGTTTTTATAACGTGCACACGTTAGTCATAGGCACCCTTACCCCTGACTAAAAAGGTTCGGGGTAAGGTACCCCGAACCAACATAATATACCGGGCACAGGTTAGTCAGGGGTGCCCTCATCCCTGACCAGAGAGGTTCAGGATAGAATGCCCTGAACGAACATCAAGAATCAAAACTCTAATAGTTCTGTAATCAAAAAGAATAGAAAAAGCCTGATTTTTTGTAGCTGAATAGTTAAGATAACCTTACCTCCTTATTTCCCCTCTTCATAAATGGAGAGGGGGCTTGGGGGTGAGGCAAAAATAAATTTTTGCACTCCAAAAACCTACAACCTATGACCTATCACCTATCACCTACTACCTACAACCTACTACCTACGACCTACTACCTACTACCTAATTTCAGAATTCAATCCCCTTCTGCGCCAAAACCCCCTTTTTATACGGATGCTTTATCTTCTTCATCTCGGTTACCAAATCCGCTACCTGAATAATTTTTTTGGGAGCGCCTCTGCCGGTGAGAACTAAATGGAGGTCTTTAGGTTTGGATTTTAAAAGCTTTAAAACATCATCTACTTTTAATAACTTAAGATTCAAAGCGATGTTTATCTCATCCAGGATTATCATAAAATATTTCTTAGAAAAAATCATCTTTTCAGCGAATTCCAATCCTTTTTTTGCAGCATCAGAGTGAATCTCTTTAGGCTTTTTGTCCCCTCTTATTCCAACATAGCCCTCTCCAAAAGTTTTAATCTCAATATTCGCTTTAGGAAACTTTTTCACAAATTTAAGCTCCCCATAATTTTTATAATTTTTTATAAACTGGATAACCAGAACCTTTTTTCGGTGTCCTGATGCTCTTAAAGCCATTCCCAAAGCAGAAGTGGTCTTACCCTTTCCATCCCCGGTAAAAACTATGACCAGCCCA
Source organism: Candidatus Zixiibacteriota bacterium (assembly GCA_030615745.1). Classification (GTDB taxonomy): domain Bacteria; phylum Zixibacteria; class MSB-5A5; order MSB-5A5; family SM23-73-2; genus SM23-73-2. The sequence continues at coordinate 21,818 of JAUWYR010000029.1, forward strand.
AATTTATTTTTTTTCATCAAAAAACCTAAAAGTTTTTCAGATATCTTGTGAGTTCAAATCAGGTGGAGGAGAAGGTATTATTCCCGATTCCATCAGAATGTGAGTATGTTCCCTCGCACGCCTGATCATCTTCTCCACATGCTCCAAAAGCTCCTGTTTAGACGCTTTTATCTTCGCAACTCCCTGTTCAATAGCTTTTAAAGCAACTGCCACCGCTTCCCTCGGATAGACCTCCCAATCCTCCATAGTAGGTATAAGATACTCCTCATGCAGACCTTTGTCCACAGCAGTCTGAGCTAACTCATTCGCAGCTGCTATACACATCTCATCAGTTATGGTATGTGCTCTAACATCTAAAGTCCCTCTAAAAATCCCTGGAAAACCCAATGAATTATTAACCTGATTAGGGAAATCTGACCTTCCGGTTGCAACAATTCTTGCCCCAGCTTCTTTTGCCTCCCAGGGCCATATCTCTGGAATAGGATTGGCACAGGCAAAAACAACTGCATCTTTTGCCATCTCCCCCACCCATTCTTTTTTTATGGTTCCTGGTCCAGGCTTTGACAAAGCAATCACCACATCCATCCCCCTCATCGCCTCAGGGATACCGCCCCTTCTGTTTTCCTTGTTGGTAATCCTGCAGAATTGGTATCTCGGATCATCCTCTGGAAAGTCAGTTCGATCCCTGTGAAGGATACCATCCACATCCACCATCACAACTTTAGCTGGATCCACCCCGGCAGACAGCATCACCCGCAAAACCGCAACATTGGCTGCACCTGCTCCCACCATGGCAATTTTTGCCTCATTTATTTTCTTGCCTACAATTTTCAAAGCATTAAGAAGACCTGCAACAGTAACTGTAGCAGTTCCTTGCTGGTCATCGTGCCATACCGGGATTTTCATCTCCCTTTTTAGCCGGTCCAGAATATGAAAGCATTTGGGCTGTGAAATATCTTCTAAGTTAATACCGCCAAAAGAGGGCTGAAGCATCTTAACTGTGAGAATAAAAAGCTCCTCATCCTTAGTAGCTAAACAGATGGGAAAAGCGTCTACTCCTCCTAAATACTTGAACAAAAGACATTTCCCCTCCATCACCGGAAGTCCAGCCTCAGGACCAATGTCTCCTAATCCTAAGACTCTGGTCCCATCCGATATCACCGCAACAGTGTTTCCTTTATTGGTGTGCTCATAGACCTTATCTATATCCTTGGCAATCTCCTTACATGGTTCTGCCACCCCTGGGGTATACCAGATGGCAAAGTCATTGAAATCTCTGATAACGCACTTGGAAGCGGTCTCTATCTTACCTTTATAAAAAGGGTGAAGTTTCAAAGCATCTTTGCCCGGTTTTTTCGCTCTGGCTAAAAGTTCTTTTTCGTCTAACATAATTTTTTACTCCTTTACATACCACCTTTTAAAATTCTTATCAGGTCTTTTTTGACCTTTTCATAAGATACAGAGCCATCATATTTTTTTATGATCAAATGTGGGTCTTCTGGAGTTTTTTCCTCTAAAATCCACAAAAGAGGTTGGGAAAAGAGAAACTCATCTGTTATTTTTTTATAAGCGAAGATTTTAAACTCCTCTAATTCACCATAAATGTTCAAATAAAAATCCCTTTCCCTTTTCCCACCAACGTATACCGGAAAATGATATCTCCGAATAAATCCTTTTGGAAGGATAACCGGCTCATACTCCAAAACACCCACCTCATATTTTCCAACAAAAAAATGGTCTATTTTCTTAAACTTGAGCTTAAATTCTTTCTCTTTGACTTGAGAACCAGCACAACCAAGAATTATTATTATCAAAAAAAGGGAAACTGAAAATATTTCACATTTATCTTTCATCTTTTTTAAAGAAAATCTGCACCATATGGAATGGAGCAGACTTTACTTTAAAATTTTTTCCCCCAATTCTGCAAAAAGGCTTATCAAGAAAGTGTTACATAAGTCCATATTTTTTGATATTGTTATCAGCGATCTGTTGTATTCTTTTGATCTCCTCTTCTCCACCTATTTTTTTAAAAAGATGTCTAAATCGAGCCTGAAGCTTAAGATACTCCTCAACAGGTTGTTTTTTAGCTATTTTTCTCACTGAGGTGATTTTCTCATTTTCCATCTCGAATATGGGGATAAGTCCGGTCTGCACAGCCATCTTAGCCACTTTTATGGTCAAAGAAGGGTCATGAGCCCATCCCAAAGGACAGGGGCAATGAACCTGAAGATATTTAGGACCTTTTATCGACAGAGCCTTTTTCACCTTCTTCTCTAAATCTTTAATGTATCCAACTGTAGCAGTGGCAACATAAGGAATCTTATGAGCAGCTGCGATCTCAGGCATTGGCTTTTTATCTGTCTTATTACCCCAGGAAATCTCACCCGATGGACTGGTGGTGGTTGAAGCTTCGAAAGGGGTTAAACCGGATCTTTGAATTCCAGTGTTCATATAGGCTTCGTTATCATAACAAATATATAAAACATCGTGACCTCTCTCAAACATACCTGAAAGACAACCCACCCCAATATCAGCAGTAGCTCCATCTCCTCCCTGCGCAATCACCTTAGCCTCATTTTCTCTGCCTAAAGCCTTTAATGCAACCTCGATACCAGCAGCGACTGCAGATGAATTCTCAAATAATGAATGAATCCAGGGCATCTTCCAAGCAGATTGAGGATACAGAGTGGAGAAAACTTCTAAACAGCCAGTAGCAGCTGTAACGATGATGTCAGGTCCTGCAGCATCCATAATAATTCTTGCAGCCAGTGCTTCCCCGCAACCAGCACATGCCTTGTGACCTGGAGCAAGTAATGACTCAGTGATCTCTGGCTTTTTCATAATAGTTTTCCTCCTATAAGCTCATATTTCAAATCAACAAACTCTGCCTCAACCAGCTCTTTTTCAGCTTTCAAAATAGTTTTTCTGACAGAATCCTTTGAAATATCCCTTCCACCTAATCCAACAATAAAACCTGAAATCTTAGGCTGATTTTCTTTCCCGTAAAAACATCCCTTTATCTCAGTTGATAAAACACCCTCTAATCCAAGTGAGATGCTTTTTTCCATCACAATTATATTTTTCACATCTTTCAAGGCGGAGTATATCGCCTCCTTGGGAAAAGGTCTTAAAGTTCTTATTTTCAAAACGCCGACATTTTTGCCCTCATCTCTGAAGTTATCCACCACATCTTTGATTGTTCCTGTAACTGAGCCCATTGAGATAACTGCTGTTTCTGCGTCATCTAATCTATATTTCTCAACAAGTCCACCTGAATATCTTCCGAATTTCTTTTTAAATTCAAAAGCCACATCTTCTATCACTTTCTTTGAATCCTCCATAGCTTTTTGCAACCTGTATCTTGTTTCAGTGTAATACTCAGGGTCAACCAATAGTCCAAAGGTCAAAGGATTTTTTGTGGTCAGATACTGAACCGGCTTGTAAGGGGGTAAAAATTTGTCTGCATCCTTCTGCTCAATAAGTTCCACAGGTTCAAATGCATGGGTTAAGATAAATCCATCGAAATTAACCATAACCGGCAAAGAGACTTCAGGATTTTCGCCTATCCTGTAGGCTTGCAAACACATATCATAGACCTCCTGGTTGTCCTCAGCCCAGAGCTGAATCCATCCGGTATCACGAGCAGTAACAGCATCCTGATGGTCGCACCAGATATTTATAGGAGCAGAGACTGCACGATTGGCAACAACTATGACAACCGGAAACCTTAACCCCGCGATATTATATAATACCTCAAGCATCAGAAGCAATCCCTGAGAAGTGGTGCAGGAGAAAGTGCGTGCTCCGGTAGCTGATGCTCCTAAAACAACAGAGGCAGCCCCGAACTCACTTTCCACATTTACAAACTCAGATTTAAGCTTTCCATCGGCAACAAACTGGGAAAGGTTTTCTACTATGTGAGTCTGAGGAGTGATAGGATAGGCAGAGATAACGTGGGGTCTACATACCCTGATCGCCTCTGCCACTGCCATTGAGCCTTCTATTATCTTTTTCATCTTATCTCACCTCCACAACCATTTCTATATCATCAACCGGGCATTCCTCTACACATATTCCACAGCCCTTGCAATAATCTAAATCTGCATAATATTTCTTATCCGAACCGAAGATAACTCCATCCGGACATACCATAACACATATCCTACAGTCAGTGCATTTATCCTGTTTGAAAACAGGTTTTTCTGTCCTCCATGAGCCGGTTTTATATTCTTTGCTCGAACCGGGTTTTGCAACCACACCCTCTGGTTTAGCCATTTTCTCCTCCTTTCATCATATCATAAGCTTTTTGAACAGCTTGAGCATTTTTCTCACCCATCTCTCCCCCAAATCTTTTTTTAACACTTCTTTTTATCGCCTCAACTGAGATCAATCCAGTTGCACCAGCAAATGCACCCATCAAGGTGGTATTCTGAATAGCCTTTCCCAAGATCTCCAAGGCGATCTTTGTAGCAGGAATGGTGAGCACCTTAGCTTTGGTGCTAAGTTTTAATTCCGAAGGCTTTTTCTCAGTGTCGACTATCATCATTCCATCGGGTTTTAACCCATAAAGCACATCAATTGCCCCGATCAGTGTGGAATCCTGAATAATAAGATAATCCGGTTTATCTATCTGGTTTCTTGCCCGGATCCTGTGGTCTGCGATGCGGACAAATGATTGCACCGGTGCTCCCATCCTTTCCGAGCCAAAGGCGGGGAAAGCTTGAGCATGTTTGCCATCCTCAAATGCCGCCACAGCTAAAAGCTCAGCAGCGGTCACCACCCCTTGTCCTCCTCGACCATGTATCCTTATCTCTTTTAGCATAATAACATCTCCTTTTCAAATCCTTGGCAAAGTAATATCTTTTTGATGTTGATATTTCCCTTTCTTATCTTTATACGATGTCTCGCACTCCTGGTCAGCTTCTAAAAAAATTATCTGGGCAATCCCCTCGAAAGCATAAATCTTAGCAGGAAGTGGAGTGGTGTTTGAGATCTCAAGTGTTGCATAACCTTCCCATTCAGGCTCAAAAGGAGTAACATTGACTATTATCCCACATCTGGCATAGGTCGATTTCCCCAAACAGATGGTCAATATATTACGGGGAATCTTAAAATACTCAACTGTCTTAGCCAATGCAAAAGAATTTGGAGGAATAATACAACACTTCCCTTTGATTTTGACCAAAAATCTTTTGTCGAATTTTTTAGGATCAACTATACTCGTGGTCACATTTGAGAAGACTAAAAACTCATCTGATACCCTCATGTCATACCCGTAAGAGGAAAGACCAAAAGAGATTTTGTTCTTTTTTACCTGGCGTTCTGCAAAGGGGTAAATCATCCTATGCTCTTTCGCCATTTTCCTGATCCACAAATCAGACTTTATCGGCATATAAAAATCCTAAAATGAAAAATGCTTAGTTTTTTCCTTTCTTACTAATGGAGAAACTGTTGGGAAGATCCAAGAAATTTATTGGGCTGCAAGATCAGCCAGAGTCTTTCCTTTCAACATCTTAATGATATAATCCTGTCCTTTCACCCACAACTTTCTCAATGGGCAGGTTTTCTTCTTGTCACAGTATTCTGGATCAACCAAACACTGAGTTAAGAGCATAGGTCCTTGAAGAGTTTCGAGCATCTCCTTGACTGTAATTCTTTCTTTAGGTTTACCTAAAGTGAATCCACCCTTGGCTCCACGATAGGATTTCACTAGCCCGGTTTTGGTAAGATTCTGAAATATTTTAGCCAAAAACTTCTCCGGTATCCCTTCGCTTTCACATATCTCCGAAAGGCGAACAATCTTTCCTTTTGGCTGCCTGGCTAAATAGAGCAAACCCAGATATCCATAATCTCCTGCTCTGGTCAGTTGCATAATTGCTCCTTTTTTGAAAATCTACTATTTTTGTCTTTAATCAAAAAAAGCTAAGTTTTGTTACTTTTTTCACAAACTTAACCTGCAACCATTAAACGAATAAGCTTGTTTTTTATTTGAAATCATAGCTTATCTATAATCTAAGACGTTAAAGTCTGTGTATATTTTTATCTAAAGTTAGAATAATTCCTTAAGAATTGGAGAAGAAGCCTCACTCCAAAACCAATTGCACCTTTTGGAATATAGGGTTTTCTTTTCTCCTCCAAATCCATTCCAGCAATGTCCAGATGAACCCAGGGATAGTCACCTGCGAATTTCTGCAAAAGTGCTGCTGCGGTGATTGTTCCCGCAGGTCTTCCACCTGTGTTTTTCATATCAGCTAAATCTGATTTGATCTGCTCGTCGTATTCCTCCCATAAGGGCAGCTCCCACACTTTCTCTCCGCTCTTTTGTGAAGCGACTCTGATTTTCTCCTTAAGCCTATTGTCATTCCCCAACATTCCACACCCAACATGACCCAAGGCGATCACACAGGCTCCGGTAAGGGTTGCAATGTCAATTATTGCACTGGGTTCGAACTTATGAGCATATGATAATGCATCAGCTAAGATAAGTCGACCCTCAGCATCAGTGGAGATTATCTCTATGGTCTTTCCGGAATAAGATTTAACTATATCCCCGGGCTTCAAAGCAGTTCCTGAGGGCAGATTCTCAGTTGCAGGAACAAGCCCTACTAAATGAACAAAAAGATTCAACTTAGCACAGGCAGCCATAACTGCGATAACAGCGGAAGCTCCAGACATATCTGCCTTCATCTCGCCCATATTCTCAGATGGTTTAAGTGAGATTCCACCAGAATCAAAGGTGATCCCCTTTCCTACCAACACCACTGTCCCAACTCTTTTTGCTTCAGGCTTATGCTCCATAATGATGAACTTAGGAGGCTGGTCACTTCCTTGAGCTACGCTTAAAAATGCTCCCATCTTCAGCTTTTTGATCTCCGGCAAGGACAAGACCTCACATTTAAATCGATATTTACGGGAGAGGTCAATTGCTGTATTTGCTAATCTTGTTGGGGTCATGTAATTGGCTGGATGGTTGATCATATCCCTGGCTAAATTTGTCGCATCAGCAGATACCTCCCCGGTCTCCGCTCCTTTTTTTATTGCTTTCAAATTAGCTTTTTTCTCATCTACTAAATTTAAAGTCTTTATACTAAATATCTTTTCTTTTTCTGTGGTCTTATACTGAGCTAACTGATAATTTGAAAGAGAAGTTCCCTCAACTATCGCCTGGGCAAAATCGGAGATGGAACTGCCTTTTATTCTAATCTCTGGTAAAAAAGCTGAATAACTTTTCACCTTAAGTTCTTTTGCTTTTTTGCATAAAGTTCCAGAGGCTTGTCTCAGTTTGTCTAAATCGATCTTTTCTTTTTTGCCTAACCCTACAAAAAGTATTCTTTTAGATCTCAATTTTCCCTCAGGATATAAAACCGCTGTTTGATTAAGCTTTCCAACAAAATCATTTGAGCTAAACAAAAAAGATGAAGCCTTAGAAAGAATAGAATCTAATTTCTTTACTCTTTTTCCCTCAGGTATTTTCCCCTCAGGAAGAAAAAAACACAACGCCTCATCCTCTACTTCCTCTAAAGCTTTTGTTTTAATCGTTATCTCCATTGAATTCTCCTTTAGTGGTTAATTAGTTTAAAACTTAATTAAAAAACTTTTGAATTAAAGTCAACAACTTTCCTTTTTTATTTTCATTTTTCAATCTAGTACATTGTTTCCTAAATAATGTTACAATATTTGTCATTGCGGGCTTAAAGGATAAAAAGTGTTGCTGTCGAGTTTTGTAAGTATCTTGTTTTTAAATATATTATGGCTATTTTAGTTATAGTTTGT